>SPCK01000058.1 GCA_004525355.1 Spirochaetales bacterium | reverse complement strand
TCCTCGACGGGGGAGAAGCCTTCATCATTCTCGAAAGTGGTTTCTTCCTCCAATTCAACCTCATCGGTATATTGGGCATGTTCGTCTCCGAACGGCAGGGCCGCGAGTTCCCGTTCTTTCTTGCGTTTCTCGAGCACCTCGGCCACGTAGGCATCCAGATCCTCGTTCTCAGCGTCGGACATCTTGATTTCCTTGTACTGGCGCATGCCGGTACCGGCGGGAATAAGATGCCCAATCGCCACGTTTTCCTTGAGTCCATGAAGCTGATCCACGGCGCCGGCAATGGCCGCGTCGGTCAGGACCTTGGTGGTCTCCTGGAAGGAGGCGGCGGAAATGAACGAATCAATTTTGAGAGAAGCCCTCGTAATGCCCATGAGCAGGGGCCGGGCTACGGAAGACTGGCCACCCTCGGCCATTACACGCCGGTTCTCCTCATGGAAGCGATACTTGTCGATCTGCTGTCCGTAGATGAAGCGAGTATCGCCCGGAGCCACGATTTCGACTTTCTTCATCATCTGGCGCACTATGACGCCGATGTGCTTGTCGTTGATCGTTACGCCCTGGAGCCGGTATACCTGCTGGATCTCGTCCATGATGAATCGCTGGCAGGAGTGCTCTCCGGCGATATTCAGGATATCGTGCGGGTTGGGATTGCCGTCGCAGAGCTTGTCGCCAGCCTCGACGGTATCGCCGTCACGTACCAGCAACCTGCGCCCCATCGGCACGAGATGCTTGAGTTCCTTGCCGAACAGATCCATCACCATGACCACGCGCTTGCCCTTGACGATGCCGCGGAAGGAAACCTTGCCGGAGACCATTGCCAGAACCGTCGGGGTCTTGGGCTTGCGGGCTTCGAAAAGCTCTCCGACGCGAGGGAGACCGCCCACGATATCCATCGCGCGCGCGCCTTCCTTGAGGGTCTTGGCCAATGTCTTGCCCGCCTTTACCTGCTCTCCGTCTTCGACATTGAGGTAGGCGCCGCCGGGTAGCAGGTACTGGTAAATCTCGTTTCCAGCTTCGTCAGTAATGATAACGCGCGGCTGCTTGGCGTCGCGCTCGGTACCAAACTCGGCGATCTTCTTCTCGACGTTGCCCGTATCCTCGTTGATCTCTTCCTTGAGGGTCGAGCCGGGGATGATGTCCTCATAGCGGACATAGCCGTCGTACTCGGAGATGATCGGATCGGAGAACGGGTCGAACGAGGCCAGCGACGCGTTCGCGGCGATCACGTCGTCGACCTTTACGCTGACTTCGGAGCCGTTACGGACGTCTATCCTGTTCTCCTGGGCGATGGAAAGTAGCTTGGTTCCCAACACCCTGGCGTAGGAAATGTCAGTGGCGATTACAGGCTCGCCGCCCTTCCTCTTTATAAGCGTATCGCCCTTGAGGATTCGGCGACCGTCCTCGACGAGCAGCTTGTCGCCCTTTTCCAGGTCCCACTGGCCGAATACCTTGCACGCCATGAGGTAACCCTTGCGCGTGAACAGAAAGTGCCCGTTTGGAAGGGTGACGAACAATCCCTCGACCGCTGTAACGAAGAGCGGGTACTTCAGCGCGATCCGGTTTTCCTCGGACGCCTTGGTCGCCGCGCCTCCGATATGGAAGGTACGCATGGTCAGCTGGGTGCCCGGCTGGCCGATGGACTGCGCGGCGATGATGCCGACGGCCTCTCCGATTTCTACGGTACGGCCCGTAGCGAGGTTGCGACCGTAGCACTTGCGGCAAACGCCATGCTTGGCCTCGCATGTCAGAACGGTACGGATGATGACCGACTCAATACCCGCATCGTCTATCCTGGTGGCTATCTCTTCGGTTATTTCCTCGTTCACGTCGATGATTACGTCTCCGGTGATCGGATGCTTGATGCGCTCGAGGGTATAACGGCCTACAATACGCTCGCGCAGAGTTTCTACGACTTCCTCGCCGTCCTTGATGGCGGCATGCGAGACGCCATTGATGGTATCGCAGTCGTCATCGTTGATTACGACGTCCTGGGCGATATCCACGAGGCGCCTGGTCAGGTAGCCAGCGTCGGCGGTCTTGAGCGCGGTATCCGCAAGACCCTTTCGGGCGCCGTTCGTCGAGATGAAGAACTCTATGACCGACAACCCTTCCTTGAAGTTGGAGCGGATCGGCAGCTCGATGATGTCTCCACCCGGCTTGGCCATCAGGCCGCGCATGCCTGCCAGCTGGCGAATCTGGTTCTTGGAACCGCGCGCGCCGGAGTTGGCCATCATGTAGATATTGTTGAAGCCTTGGCGATCCTTCTCGAGAGTCTTCATCATTACCGCGGTGACGTCCTCATTGGTCTTGGACCAGACCTCTACGACCTGGTTGTAGCGCTCTTCCTGGGTGATATGACCCGCGAGGTACTGTTTCTGGATACCGTCGACCTGCTTGTTGGCAACCTCGATCATCTCGTACTTTTCTTTGGGAATGATGATGTCGTCCATGCCGATCGTTGCGCCGAAGAACGTAGCGTACTTGAAGCCCATATGCTTGATGGCGTCAAGCATGACGACTGTCACGTACGGCCCCTTGTTCTTGTATACCCACTCGATAAGCGCGCGAATGTCTTTCTCGCTCAGGGAGTAGTTGATGAACGGCACCTCGACGGGAAGCGCTTCGTTGAAAAGCAGGCGTGCCGCGGTCGTCTCGATCCACTTGCCGCCCTCGGCCTCGGCGTCGAGCCTGGACAAGCCGCTCCATACGATATTCTGCGGAACGGGTATGCGTATCAATGCTTCCCAGTCGCAGACCTTGGCGTCGCAGGCCATGTAGGCTTCTTCACGGGCTGAATAATACCGTCCAGTCCCCTTTGACTCGGGCTTGTGCCTGGTCAGGTAGTTGATGCCCAGAACCATATCCTGCGACGGGTACACGATAGTCTTGCCGTTTGCCGGATCCAGCAGATTCCTGCTGGAAAGCATAAGAGTCCAACACTCGGACTGGGCGGCATTGGTCAACGGAACATGCACGGCCATCTGGTCGCCGTCAAAGTCCGCGTTGAAGGCCTTGCACACGAGAGGATGTAGCTTGATGGCCTTACCTTCTACCAGCACCGGCTCGAAAGCCTGGATACCCAAGCGGTGCAGGGTCGGCGCGCGGTTCAGCATAACGGGATGCTCGCGAACCACCTCGTCCAGAACGGCAAAGACCTCGGGCGTCTCCTGCTCCACGAGCATCTTCGCCTTCTTGATGTTGTAGACGACGTCTTTCTCGACCAGTTTCTTCATTATGAAAGGTTTGAAGAGCTCCATCGCCATCTTGGTAGGAAGTCCGCACTGGTGGAGCTTGAGCTCGGGACCGACGACTATGACGGACCGGCCCGAATAATCCACGCGCTTTCCCAGGAGGTTCTGACGGAAACGACCCTGTTTGCCCTTGAGCATATCGGAAAGGGACTTGAGCGGACGGTTCGAAGCTCCCTTGACCACGCGCTTCTTCTTGCTGTTGTCGAAGAGGGCGTCCACCGCTTCCTGGAGCATGCGCTTCTCGTTCCGAATGATGATGTCCGGAGCGTTGAGGCCCTGCAGGCGCTTGAGGCGATTATTGCGATTTATCACCCGTCGATAGAGATCGTTGAGGTCGCTCGTCGCGAAACGTCCGCCGTCGAGCTGGACCATGGGCCGCAGCTCCGGCGGGATGACCGGGATCACGTCCATGATCATCCACTCGGGCTTATTGCCGGAACCGCGGAAACTTTCGACAATCTCGATCCGCTTGAGCAGGCGTTTGTCGCTCTTGGGACCCTTCTCGATCATCCTGGCCCGCAGTTCGAGAGCCAACTCGTCCAGGTTCAACCCCTCCAGGAGCTGGCGGATGGACTCGGCGCCCATGCCCGCCGTGAAGGCGCCACCGTAACGATCCTGGGCTTCGTAGAATTCTTCCTCGGTCAGGAGCTGCATCCTCTTCAGTTCGGTATCGCCGGAATCGATGACGATATACTTCTCGTAGTACAGTACCGAACGCAGGGCAGCCACCGGCATATCGAGCAGGAGCCCCATCCGGGACGGGACGGAACGATAGAACCAGATATGGGAAACGGGGCTGGCCAGTTCGATATGCCCCATACGCTCGCGGCGAACCTTGAAGTGGGTCACTTCGACTCCACAGCGATCGCAGATAACGCCTTTGTAGCGAATCGACTTGAACTTGCCGCAGTAGCACTCCCATTCCTTGGTGGTGCCGAATATACGCTCGCAGAAAAGGCCGTCTTTCTCGGGCCTCAGCGTACGGTAATTTATGGTCTCTGGCTTCTTGACCTCGCCATAACTCCAGCTCCGAATCATGTCCGGGCTGGCGAGGCGTATCATGATGCTATCAAAATCCTGAATATCTCTCATGCGGTCTCCCCCTAGAACGGGCTACTTGCGAAAGCCAGACACGGAGGACACGATGCACGAAGAGAGCCCGAAGCAAAGAGCATAGTCTTTGCTCGATTGTCGTCTTCGTGCCCATCGTTCACTTCGTGCCCTTTGTGGTCACATTTTCCCTCATGCATACAGTTTACTAGAAATTCGATCCTTGCTTGTTTATCAGGTCCTCGTCGCGCTCGGTCAACGGAATCTGCTTGTTCTTCGCGTCGAAGATCCGCATGTCCAGCCCAAGTCCGCGAAGCTCCTGCACCATGACGTTGAACGCCTCCGGAACGCCGGCAGCAGTATGAGGCTCGCCCTTGACGATCGACTCGTATACCTTTGCGCGGCCGGTCATGTCATCCGACTTGATGGTGAGCAGTTCCTGGAGCGTATTGGCGGCGCCGTAGGCTTCCAGTGCCCATACTTCCATCTCGCCGAGACGCTGACCACCAAATTGGGCCTTGCCCCCCAGCGGCTGCTGGGTAACAAGTGAATACGGACCGGTAGAGCGCGCATGCATCTTGTCGTCAACCAAATGGTGCAACTTGAGGAAGTAAATGACGCCGACAGTCACCGCGTTCTGGAAATACTCGCCGGTTTGGCCGTCGCGAAGCGGTGTCTTTCCCGCAGCGGGCAGCCCGGCGGCCTTGAGCTTCTCCTCGATCTGCTCCTGGTCGGGCGATTGGAATACAGGCGAGCTGAACCACTCGTTCAGGGTGCTGGCCGCCCACCCGAGTTCAGTTTCCATGATCTGGCCGATGTTCATCCGGGAAGGGACGCCGAGCGGATTCAGGCAGATGTCCAACGGCGTACCGTCGTCCATGTACGGCATGTCCTCGGCAGGAAGCACGCGAGCGACGATACCCTTGTTACCGTGGCGCCCGGCCATCTTGTCGCCTTCCTTGAGCTTGCGCTTGGCGGCTATGAGAACCTTGACCACTTCTTCGACTCCGGGAGACAGATCATCGTTCGCGCTTCGCTTGAGGCGTTGCACATCGATAATGGTGCCCTCGATGCCGTGCGGTACGCGCAAGGACGTATCGCGAACATCTTTGGCCTTCTCGCCAAAGATCGAATTGAGCAGCTTGAATTCGGGGGTAGTCTCCGTCTCGCTCTTGGGAGTGACCTTGCCGACCAGGATGTCGCCGGCCTTGACCTTGGCACCGGTCATGATGATGCCCTCGGAGTCAAGGTTGTCCAGGCTCTTCTCGCTGGTATTCGGTATGTCCCTGGTGATACGTTCCGGGCCAAGCTTGGTTTCCCTGACTTCGGTCTGGAATTCCTTGATGTGTATCGACGTGAACAGGTCCTCACGCACCACACGCTCGGATATGAGGATTGCATCCTCATAGTTGTAGCCGTTCCATGGCACAAAGCCGGCGAGAATGTTGCGACCCAACGCGAGTTCGCCATCCTTGGTAGCCGGGCCGTCCGCTATGACCTGGCCCTTGAGAATCTTTTCCCCGTGCTTGACGATAGGTCGCTGGTTGTAGCAGGTGTCCTGGTTGGTCCTCTGGTACTTGATGAGTAGGTACTCGTCCCGGGCGGCCTTGTCCTCATCCGGCTTGATGACCACGTGGAACGCGTCGACGAAGTCGACGATGCCGGCTCGCCTGGCCTTGATCAGGACGCCGGAATCGTAGGCGGTCTTTTTCTCCATGCCGGTTCCCACGCGAGGCGGTTCGGTAAAGAGAAGCGGGACGGCCTGGCGCTGCATATTCGAGCCCATGAGGGCGCGGTTGGCGTCATCGTGCTCCAGGAAAGGGATGAGCGCGGCAGAAACCGAGATGATCTGCTTGGGCGAAACGTCCATGTACTGGATATCTTTGCCAGCCCGCGTGGCGTAGTCGCCCTGGTGCCGCACGGAAACGTTGTTCTCGAGGAAGTTGCCCTTGTTGTCTATCTTCGCGCTGGCCTGGGCAATGTAGTATCGATCCTCGTCCATGGCTGACAGGAACTCGATGTTGTCGGTAACGCGACCGCCCACGACCTTGCGGTAGGGTGTCTCGAGGAAGCCGTACTCATTGACCGTGGTATATGAGGCAAGGGAGACGATCAGACCGATGTTCGGGCCTTCCGGCGTCTCGATGGGGCACATGCGGCCATAGTGCGTGTAATGGACGTCACGAACCTCGAAACCTGCGCGGTCGCGGGAAAGGCCGCCCGGCCCCAGGGCGTTCAGGCGCCGTTTGTGCGTCAATTCAGCCAACGGATTCACCTGGTCCATGAACTGGGACAGCTGGCTGGATCCGAAGAACTCTTTTATTGCCGCTACGACCGGCTTGATGGAGATGAGATCCTGGGGACGGATCGTGTCCGTCTCCTTGAGGCTCATGCGTTCCTTGGCGATGCGTTCCATCCGACCGAAAGCGCTCTTCATGACGTTGGACAGCAGTTCGCCTACGGAGCGAACGCGCCTGTTGCCCAGGTGGTCGATATCATCCAGGTTGTTCTCGCCGTAGTACACCGTCATCAGGTAGTTCATGGTCGATATGACGTCATCCCTGGTCAGGGTAAATCCGTCGACCGGCGTTTCATAGTCGAATTTCTTGTTGAGCTTGTAGCGCCCTACCTTGCCCAGATCATATCGTCGTGTCGAGAAGAACAACGAATGCAGATCGCGTTCGGCATTGTCGACCGTGATAGGCTCGCCAGGCATCAAGGTCGCGTACACCGCCGCAAGGGCGTCGGCCTTGGTCGGCTCGTCCTGGCTCGGGTCTTCCTTGACCAGCTTGATGTCCTCGCGTTCCAGGCAATTGAGGATCATGTTCCAGTGCAGGCCTTCTTCTTGCTCGAAATCGACGACCTCGATCTTCTTTACCCCGATCGTAACCAGTTCATCCACATCGTGCAGGTGGATCTTGTCGCCGGCACGGAAGACTCGCTTCTTTTCGCCGTCCTGATCGATCCATACCGATTTGGCAAGGACGCGATTCACCGCGCGTTCGCGGTCTTCGCGAGCATCGGACAGGGACAGGATACCAGTCTTGTAGAAAGCCGCTATTATTTCTTCCCGCGTCTCGAGGCCGATTGCCCGGAGAAACATGGTTCCGAGTATGCGTTTCTTGCGATCGATCTTCGCGTAGATGAGCTCTTTCTTCTGGTCGATCTCAAATTCAAGCCAGGAGCCGCGATAGGGAATGATTCGAGCCGAGTAGATACCTTTTTCGTGGCAGAAGATGACGCCCGGAGATCTGTGTATCTGTGAAACAACGACGCGCTCAGCGCCATTGATGATGAAGGTACCCCGATCCGTCATGAGCGGAATGTCGCCCAGGTAAATGTCCTTCTGCCTGATCTCGCCGGTCTTCTGGAACACCAGGTTGATTCGCGCCTTAAGGGGGACGGCGTAGGTGAGGCCCTTCTGCTTGCACTCGTACTCGCTGTACTTTATGGCGCTTTCATCAAGGTTGTAGTGCTCGTATTCAAGGAGCATGTCTCCGTTCGGGCTCTCTATGGGGAAGGTGTTTCTGAACACTTCCTCAATGCCGAATGGTTCGGGAACGTCGCCCCGGGCCAACCGCGAACGCTGAAGAAAGCGCTCATAGCTGGACAGCTGGATGTCTATGAGGTCGGGAAGCTCGATCGCTTCCTTATAATCCTTGCCAACGTACGTGCGAGTGACCTTGTTTGCCGTGTAGGCCATCGAAACCCCCCTCTGCTCTATACCAAAACATTTTTACCTGATACGGGCAACCGACGTACCGCCGGTAGCCCCCGTATTATCTTAAACGCGAATACCTTGTCGGCACGTCGCGTCCCGAGCTACCCGAAAACATGCCCTCGAGCAATGCGGCGGGCCCGGGAATATGATCGCGTCCAGAAGACCGTGTCGAACCGGTGAAAGCGCGAAAAGGCGCCGGACGCGAAACCGCGTCCGGCACCCTCGCCCCGACGCTTCACGTCGGGACTGGAATGCGGAATAAGGGGATCGTTCAAGATCCTTACTTTACCTCGACGGCGCCGCCGGCTTCGGTAATCTCCTTCTTGATCTTCTCCACTTCGTCCTTCGGAATGCCTTCCTTGAGGGGCTTGTCGCCAGCCTCGACGAGGTCCTTTGCTTCTTTGAGCCCGAGCCCGGTAATGGTACGGACCGCCTTGATGATGGAAATCTTCTTGTCGGCAGGATAGCCGGACTTGAGGATCACATTAAACTCGGTCTGCTCCTCGACAGGAGCGGCGGCGGCTATTCCCGCGGCTGCCACAGGGGCGGCGGCGGTAACGCCAAAGCGCTCTTCCATGGCTGAAATGAGCTCGGCGATCTCGGTGATCTTCATCTCGCCGATAGCGTCAAGAATCTGCTCGTTGGTAATGGCTGCCATATTATCTTCTCCTTACCGTGTGTGGCCTGCCCGTACGGGCGGCCCAGTTATGGCGCTCAGGAACGGCAGCTAACCGGAAGCCTGAACGCCGTAAACGTATATTCAATCACGCCCGCGGTCTTGTCTTCCGCGAAGGCGTCATGATTCAACCCTTCAGGCCTTGGGTTCCGCCTGGGCTTCCACTTGAGGTTCCGCCTTGGCTTCCACCTTGGGTTCCGCCTTGGCTTCCGCCTTGGCTTCCACCTTGGGTTCCACCTTGGGTTCCGCCTTGGCTTCCACCTTGGCTTCCACCTTGGGTTCCACCTTGGCTTCCACCTTGGCTTCCACCTTGGGTTCCGCTTGAGGTTCCGCCTTGGCTTCCACTTGAGGTTCCGCCTTGGCTTCCACCTTGGCTTCCGCTTGAGGTTCCACCTTGGCTTCCACCCTGGCTTCCGTCTTGGCTTCCGTCTTGGCTTCAGCCTTCGGATTCTCCTCGAGTTTTTCCCTCAAGGCCACGAGGGTATATACGATCTTCTGAACGGGGCTCTTGAGGGCTCCCATGAACATTGCAAGAAGCTGATTCCTACCAGGAAGCCTGGAAAGCGCAGCGATAGCCTGCTCGTCCAGGTACTCCTTC
>SPCK01000185.1 GCA_004525355.1 Spirochaetales bacterium | reverse complement strand
GTTGGGATCTTCGTCTACCATGTATCCGCCGTTGTCGCCCTGCATGACGTCCCTGGTGCCCATTTCCCCGATGGCGACGACGGGGGTGCCGCTCATCATGGCCTCGATCGTGGTGAGACCCTGGGTCTCGGTTTTTGACGGGAAGACGAAGACGTCAGCGGTCCCGTACGCGAGCCGGAGCTCGGCTCGTTCCATGTACCCGGGCGTATGGATATGGTCCGCCAGGCCCAGCGCGGCGGCCCGTTCAAGCAGAATTCGCTTGTAAGGGCCGTCGCCGATAAGGACGAGCGCGGTTTCCGGGACTGACGCTACCACGAGCTGGAGAACGGGCAGTAGGAAGGATACGTTCTTCTCGTCCCCCAGGCGCCCTACGAAGAGCAGCAGTCGCTTGCCGCGCAGGAGGGGGGCCTGTTCATTCAGGCTATTCCGGTATGCTGTCAGCTCCTCCGGTTCGGCCCTGAACGATGCCTTGGAAATGCCGGTCGGCAGCACGTGAAACGGTCCCTGGACCCCGTAGCTGTTGAGGAGCTCGCCGATTTGTGGACTGGGGATGAGGACGTAATCCGCGTTCAGGTAGGCGCGGCGCATATAGCGCCGGGCGAAGCGTCGAGTGAAGAACGAGGGAATCCAAGGGGCATAGTGCTTTGCGTAGAATTCCCAGTTGGTATGGCAGGTGATGAATACGGGCTTACCGCGTACCTGGCACCATATCCGACCGGCAAGGAACATTGCGAACTCGGTATTGAAATGGACGATATCGGGGGCAAATTGGTCCAGGGCCTGGAAAACGGCGGGGAAGGCATCAGGTACCACGAAGCGGTCTTCTTTGGATATGCGGGCGTTGACGCTCCTGAAGCGCTTGACCGGCGGGTCTGCCGGATCAGGCGCGGCGCCCGGATAGGTCGGTGCCAGCACCAACGTCTGGTGGCCTCGTCGCGCGAGCTCGTCGCGGAAGGTCTGTATCGAGACGGTGACGCCATTGATGCGGGGCCACCAGCAGTCCGATACGAAAGCGATCTTCATGTGCGGGCTCTCCTCTGCGTCGAGTATATCGTCAAGACCGGAACCGGCCAAGTACCGGATTTCCTGGTCGGGGCCGCGGTTTTTCCGGGCGCTGAATTGAATAAAATTCCTTTGACATTATGTGCCTATTCATATATGCTTGCTATTGTTGGACGAATCGTGTTTTAAGAGGACCGTGAAACTGTTAGATTTTTGCCGAATTAATAACGTGCTCCGCTCTTCCCCCTTTCCGGCGAATCTCGCATCACCGTTTAGCTGTGTATCTGGCCTCCTTTTCCGAATCCGTTCCACAACCATCTCACTCCCCGGCATTGATCCGGGAAAAGGACCTTTTCATGGCTAAGAAACTCTACGTCGGCAACCTCAGCTACGGCACCACCGAAGACGGCCTCCGCGCCGCTTTCGGACAGTACGGCGATGTCGCCTCCGTGAACATCGTTATCGATCGCGATTCCGGCCGCTCCAAGGGATTCGGCTTCGTCGAGATGTCCGCTGATGACGCTGCCATGGCCGCCATCTCCGGCCTCAACGGCCGCGAGCTCGACGGTCGTTCACTTCGCGTGAACGAAGCCAACGAGCGCCCGCCCCGCCGCGATTTTGGCAACCGCTGGTAAGCCGACCAACGTGACGACGCTTCCCTGAAACGGGGGCGCCGAAAACGTGAAAATCCCGCCGCCGGTTCTCCGGTTGGCGGGTTTTTTGTTTCTGCCGGGAGTTGACCAGCTTTCCTTGACAACTCGACGGGCTGCCCGCCATACTTGGCGCATGGGTGATCTTCTCCCCTTGGTCATTGTTATCATCTTCCTATCCCTTGTCATCCTCGTCGGCGGCATGGTACTCACCACAAGCAGTAACCCGGGCAAGAAAGGCCGCAGGCTGAAGGCCAAGGACAACGTACAGATTCTCAAGGAGGCGAACCGCCGGCTGGCGCAGAATCCCAAGGACGGCGAAGCGCTGATGGCCCTTGGCGACGTATATTTTCTCGAACAAGCTTGGGACAAGGCGTTCAAGGTCTACGAGACCCTCATGGACGTGGCGGCCGGCAATCCCGACCTGGATGAATTTACCGTCAATCAGCGATACGGCATGACCGCGCTCAAACTCAATCGAATGGACGAGGCCTACAAGGGGCTGGTGGTTGCCAACGCGGTAAAGCAGGACGATTTTGAGACGTGCTTCAACCTCGGCTACCTGGAATTCCAGCGCCGGCAATACGAGAAGGCCATCATCTACCTCAAGCAGGCAGCCAGGCTCAATCCGGAACACGCATTCGCTCTTCGGTACCTCGGCCACTCGCTGTTCAAGATCAAGAACTACCGGGATTCCCTCGCCATACTCAAGCGCGCTGTCGACTTGCAGCCCGAGGACAAGGAAAGCCTCTTTGCCATGGGCGAGTGCCAGTTCGAGCTGGGGCAACTCGACCAGGCCATCCGCATCTTCGCGCACCTTCGGACCGACCCGGCGCTCGGACCCAGCGCGGCGCTTTTCGCTGGAACGATCCACCTGAACCAGAGGCAATTCCAGAAGGCCGTCATGGATTTCGAGATCGGCCTGCGGCACCCAGACATCAAGGTCGAGGTTCTCGTGGAGATAAAGTACCGCCTGGCCGCGGCATACCTCAAGGAGCAGGAGATAGCCAAGGCGGTGGCGCTTCTCAACGAGATCCAGCAGATCTACCCCAATTTCAAGGACGTCCCGGCGCAGTTGTTACGGTACAAGGAACTCAATTCGAACCGCAACCTGCAGACGTACCTCCTGTCGGCGACCAGCGACTTCATCACGCTGTGCCGCAAGATCACGCTGACTTTCTTCCCGAAAGCCAAGGTCAAGATCACCGATATTTCCGTACAGAAGAATGACTGGGCGGATATCCTGGCCGAGGTGGAGACCAACCGCTGGTCGGACGTGGTGTTGTTCAGGTTGATCCGCTCAACGGGAACGATAGGCGAGCTGGTGCTCAGGGATTTTCACGCCCGTATCAAGGACCTCAAGGCGGGCAAGGGCTATTGCGTCACAGCCGGGATCTTTTCCGACGAGGCAAAGAAATTCGTCGAGGCGCGCCTGATCGACCTGATGGAAAAGGACCAACTCATGAACCTGCTGAAAAACATCGACTCGAGGCAGAAGGGCCTGCTGATAGACGATTGACCTTCAATCGCCTGTGCCCGCTTTGACCAATTCATAACCCTTGCCGAATACCCTGAACAGCTGAGCCGCGTTCGATCCGGGACCCGGTGGCGATCCGCGCATGCGAAGGATCGAATTGGCGGGTTGTCCATCCGCAATGCTTTCGTCGTCGGGCCTGGTCAGGTTCATCCGCTCGATCACCGGGCCGTTGCGATAATGGTAATGCAGGTAATAGATCGAGCCGTCCTCATTCACCGAGATGACCACACCCACATGCGTCAGCTCGTCGTCCGCAATCCTGTCGCCGTCGGCATCGTACGTGTTGTCCCAGAAAATAAGGTCGGCAGGCGCTGGGTATCGGACCGCATAGAGAAGTCCCCGATCCTGGAGCGTCATGAAAAGGCGCCGGACGCCGTTGCCGCCGTAGCGGGTAAAGCGGTATGCCAGGTCGATATCGGCGAAGGCATATGCGGCCCGGACGACGCCAGTACAGTCGTTTGGATAGGTGACGCCATTGACGACAAGGGATTTTTTGCCGACGAGGGTTGGTCCTCCTTCAGCGATAAGCCGCTGCGCCTCGGAAATGGCCGGGGTGGCGTACGTCTCGTGCTCCGGAAAGGGATAGGCCGCATCGCCATGCGGGAACGCTCCGAACGACGCGCACGATGCCAGCGGGAAAAAGAAGGCGAGCGCGAGGATGGTTCCCCGCGCCCGCCTGGGTTTTGAATCGTCCGGACCCGTGATGCTGGTTGATAGCTGAATACTGGTCATGGTGACAGTATAGCTCGCCCTGTCGGGCTGCGTCAGGCCGTGCTGCTAGTTATCCCTGGATACTTCCGTCTCGTACAGATCCTCGAAATAACGCTTGTGGCGGCTTTCCTCCGCTATCAAGCGCTCGAAAATCGCCTTGATGTCGGGATCGGTCGCTGCTTTTACGAGGGACGAATACAGGTCGCCGCTTCGTTCTTCCTTCTTGATGGCCGCGACCAGGATGTCCTGGAAGGTCATGCCGGCTGCGGGCAGTTCATCTGCGGCCAGGCGCTTTGCGAGCCCAAGGTCCACGGCCGCCGTGGCCGACAGGTTTACCATGCCGCGGGACTTCATGCCGGTCAGCATCGCTACATGGCCTTCTTCCATGGCCATGAACTCGGATAATAACGATTTCTGGGCCGCGAAGGAGGCCATGGTTGTAAGTTCCTTGTAGAATGCGACCGCGGCTCGTTCTCTCCCTATTGCGAAGTCGAGCGCCTCTGCGAAGGTTGCTGCGTCCATATCAGGCTCCTTTACCGCCTAGAAGGCGGTCTATGCCGACCGCGGCGCGGTGGCCGTCGGCTATGGCGGAGATGGCATCCTTGCGATCGTTGACGAGGTCACCGCCCGCGAATATCGCCGCGCTGCCGGCAGCGCCGGAGGCGCCAGTCCTGCCGCTGGCATCGACAACGGGTTTGAAGCGCTTCATCTCCACTCCGTCGGCCTCCGACACGAAGGACAGGTCGGGGCCTTGGCCGATGGCCGCGATGATAGAGTCGTAGGTTTCCTCGTGAATGGCGCCTGGTATGGCCTCGGGTACAGGGCGCTTGCCTTTTTCCTTCTGCACCATGATCGCATCGTTCCAGACGAAGACCGCCGCCCTGCCGGCAAGCGCTCCGGCTGCGTCCTTTACCTCGAGCGGTATGGCCTTTTCGATGAGACGGGAGCCCTCGGCCTTGGCTTCGCGTATTTCCTCGGCATCAGCGGGCATGTCCTGCTCGCGGCGGCGGTACAGTATGTCCACGGAGGATCCGTGCCTGAGGGCGGTGCGTGCGGCGTCCATAGCCACGTTGCCGCCGCCGATGACGGCTACGCGCTTACCCAGGCCAAGTTCGTCGCCTCTGGTGGCCGCGGCGAGCAC
>SPCK01000041.1 GCA_004525355.1 Spirochaetales bacterium | reverse complement strand
TCGTCATCTGGGAATTGTTGCGCACCTCGAGGATGACGTTGGCGCCACGCGCCTGGAAAATCAGTTTGACGTAGAACTGTTTTTCCTTCTGCTTCTGGAGATAGTAGGCGATGTTTTCCATCGTATCGCTCTTGAAGGACTTCATGCCTTCTTCATAGTCTGCGGAATCGTTCAGGTCCATGCCCTTGATCTCGAAGTACACGCGCTTGGTGTTGGCCTTCTTGGCGTTGACGGCCAGCTCGCGCAGGCAATAGACGAGATAGTCTTTTATTCGTGCCTGTCCGAGTTCGCCCAGGAATACTTCGAGGACGGCTTCCATATACACTTCGATCTCGTGTGGAAGCGTATACGTTGTGATGGTCAGGGGTATGGCGCTGTGCGCCGCCTTTTTTATTTTCGCTACGTCGACGACAAGTTCGTTTCCAGCCATTGAAAATACCTCTCAGTGCGTTAATTACCAACAATTTCTTGATCTCTCTATGTATCGGCACAGTTCAGAGTAATCCAAATGGACTCGGCGTGCAACTGTCAATTGGAAAGGGGTGGCTGCGCTACTTTCTAATCATTTAATTTCTATCGATTTTACCGATAGAAACAATGTGATTCATATCAGGCGGTGCTATACTGCCGGGAAAGTATGAAAACAGTTCTGATAGTAGACGCAGACGAACAAGCCAGGGGAGTCGCCCTCGCCCTCCTGGTGGACAGTTTCAAGGTGCTTGGATGCCCTTCGCTGGGAACGGCCTTCCAAGTCATTGACGATGATCACGTGGACATGGTGCTTCTCGACCTTGCCGCGGAAACCTTGGGTAGCCATGCTGATCCGTTCGGCCGCCTGGCGATAGGCCGGTACGGACCAGCAGTGGTGTGTACCGGGGCGGCGGCCTCCACTGCCCAGATCGTCGATGCGATGAAAAGGGGCGCCAGCTCCTTCATCGACAAGCCGTACAACGGAGAAATCCTGGCTCGGGCACTTCGAATCGCGGCTGCCGAGCGTCGGGATTTCGGATCCGTCCCATCACATGTCTCTGGCACCGGTTCCGGCGATAGGCGGTATGACTATGCCGGCGGCCCTGGCTTTGGCCTGGAATCGACCAGCAACAAACATGATACCTCCAGCCGATTGCTCGGTGACGGCCTGGCGATGCGCGAGGTCCAGGCGAATATCCGGCTATACGCGAAGCATGATATGCCTGTCCTGATACTCGGTGAGAGCGGTACGGGCAAGGAACTGGCGGCCGCGGAAATCCATCAGCGATCCAATCGGAGGAACAGGCTCTTCATGCCCGTGGATTGCGCTTCCCTTCCGGAAACCCTGGCGGACAGCGAGCTGTTCGGAACGGCGCGTGGCGCGTTTACCGGCGCCGTCACCCGGAAGGGTATTTTCGAGGCGGCTCGTGGTGGCACCGTGTTCCTGGACGAGATTGGCGAACTGCCGCTGGGTGTCCAGGCCAAGTTGCTGCGCACGCTGGAGAGCCATAACGGTTCCAGGATGGGCTCGGTGGAACTGGTGGCCTACGACGTACGAATACTATCGGCGACCAATGCGCCGATCTTCGAGAATCCGCGCGGTTTTCGTCCGGAGCTGTTGAACAGGCTGAATACGCTTATCCTGCGGATGCCGCCCCTGCGCGCCCACCAGGAAGACATCGGATCGATTGCCAGGGCCTTCCTGAAAGGGTGTTGCCCGGCGAAGATCCTGGATGAGTCGGCGATAGAGGCGTTGTGCGTACGTACGTGGCCGGGCAATGTGAGGGAACTGAAGAATGTCGTCAATCGCGCCGCAGTCCTGTCCGGCGATCGCAGGCGGATTTTTGCCTCGGACATCAAAGCCCAGACAGGATCGTCATGGGGTCATGCGCAAATGCATCTGCTCTGAGCCCAGGAGCCTGTCGGCGTTCGAATCAGTTCAGCACGGTAATGGCGAGTACCTGGAAAAAAACGGCAGGCTCTCCATCGGGACCCGGCGCTATCGTCGGCCGGTCGACCACGACTATCGCCCGCGTTCCTACCGGCACTGTAAGCAGGAAGCGGTAGTCGTCGCCGCGATATTCCAGGTAGACGCGAAAGAGCTCGATGTTCGATGTGCCGATCCAGCGGCCCTCGGAAAACTCGGCTACGGCAATGAAATTATCGATGTCACTGACGATCGGCTTGGCCAGGCTGCCCAGGAGCATGAAGGCCTTGCCTTTGGTGCGGGCCTGGATGGCGCTGTCGCTGCCTGAGGCCATGGCAGCGAAATCGGTAATGGAAGTCCTCAGCTCCATGGTACCCGAATACGCCGAGGCTCCCGCGTGCTGATCCTGCGCGAACGCCCCCGCGAGCGCGAACAGAGTGATGATTGCGACGGCTACGATTCGTTTCATGGTGACCTCCAGGTGATCGTCCGGTCCCGCGCGCGGTTTCCGGGCACCCTGTTAGAGTAGTCCCGGTATGGTTGCAGGTCAAGGTCGACGGGATTTCAGGGCGGCCAGCTTTCTGAACAACATTTCATAGCGCTTGAGTTCCGCCTTTGTCAGCGAGGCTCGCGCCGCGACTTCCGCGATGAAGTCTTCTTTCTCGGCCCTGCCCCGGATCTTGAAGAATCCCGCGGTGGCGAGATCATCTGCCATGACTGATGCGCGGGCACGAATTTCTTCCCGCGTGGCCGTCATGCGCCGCGATCGGTAGCCGTGCGTATCCTCCCGGTGACCGAGGACGTTTCTTCGCAGCTCCCAGAAGGCCAGTTGTATGGCGTGGGACAGATTGAGGGAAGGGAACATCGCCGATGAGGGGATGTGCACGGCCAGGTCGCAGTGGGCCAGTTCCGAGTCGGAGAGCCCATCTCGCTCGTTTCCGAATACCAAAGCCACCGGGCCGTCGCTGTTCGCGATCCGTTGGGCGAACTCGTTGACCGGAACGCTTTCCTTCCTTTTCTTGCCAAGTCTGCGGGTAAAGCCTGCGGTCAGCGAAACATCTGCGAGAGCCTCGTCCAGGTTATCGAACCGACGGGCGGCTTCGTATACGTCCCAGGCGGCGAGGGCGTGCGTCCGTACGGTGATTTCATCGAAGTCCGGGCAGTTCACGAGCGTCAGGGAGGAGCAACCCATGCTCTTTATCGCTCTGCACGCCGCTCCGATGTTGGCCGAGCCTTCGGCCCTGCACAATACCGCGTTGAATCGGGACATTTCTCCCTCGAGCCGCATGTGCCACCTCCGCGATTTTTCCGTTTTTCACCTGGTTGCCGGCATACGCCATGCTCCGTTTGCCAGGTAGCGCACATACCTGTATAGTTGCAAATACGATGAACGACAAGCAGTATCAGGCCTCCGTGGCCGGGATGAATGCTCTCGTGGTAGGAGGATCGGGCGGAATGGGCCTGGCTCTCGCCCGGGCGCTGGCCGGATCCGATGTCCGCCTGACGATCCATGGCCGCGATCCAGGGCGTCTTCGCCTGGCGGCCGATGTCTGTCGCAGCCTCTCGCCTTCGGCACGATCCATCGTTACCCTGGCTGCAGACCTGTCTGGCGGAAATATTCCGACGGAGTTGGATCGGGCCGCGCGTGAAAGCGATCTGCTGGTCCTTGCATACGGACCGTTCGTATACAGGAGTCTGGAAAAAACAACACCGGAGGACTGGCGCTTGATGGCCCTGGCAGACCTCGCAGTTCCGGGTATCCTGGCAGGGGCGGCCGCGGTTGCCATGGGCAAGCGGGGGTTCGGGCGGATTCTCCTGTTTGGTGGGACGCGGACTGATATGGTACGGGGCTACAAGGCCAATGCAGCATATGCGTCGGCCAAAACGGGCCTGGGCGTGCTGGCAAAGTCCGTGGCGGCCGAGTTTGCCGGACGGGGGGTGTCTTGCGCCGTCATCTGCCCCGGTTTCGTCGATACCGAGTACCTGGATGACGATATGCGGGCTTCGCTGGCGGCCAGATCGCCCCGGGGCAAGCTCATAGATCCCTCCGCAATCGCCGGCTTGGGGCTTTACCTGCTTGGCGGAGGCATGGATCTGGTCAATGGAGCGGTTATCAACGCCGATGAAGGGTTGTATGCATTGTGACAGGATGCCTGAGCCAATTCTAAAAGATGCTTGCTTCTGAAATTGGCTCCGCAATTGCTCGTGGTTCTTGAAATATTGAGGAATTGCTACCCTTTTGAATGAAATTCACAGAAAAAACTGGAAATTTCGACCAGAGTGGCCGAAAATATTGTCGAAGGCCTTTCCATACCCTGTTGCATCTTTGCGCACCATTTGATTTGACAGGGCATTGACGCCGAATTATTATATTCTTACAATCGAATGAAATGCTACGATCAAAGTATTGAGTTGGAAGAGGAGTACCATGACCAACAACGATATCGTTCCTGGCTTCGACGACGAAAAGGACGATAGCCTCAAAATCAGGCTCCAGAAAATAGACAACGTTGAGAATTGCCTCGCCCTCTTTCTAACTGGATACATCGATACCTATAACTCCAACTTTTTCCAGAAAAGGGTAGGTAAAGCTATTGACGCTGGGTTTTCCCGACTCGTGTTCAACTGCGGCGGCCTGAATTACGTGTCCTCCACGGGTATCGGCTCCTTTACCGCCTTTCTCAAGGCCGTGAAACCGAGGAGCGGGGACATCGTGCTACTTGAGATACAGCCGAAAGTGTACGAAGTGTTCCAGCTGCTGGGCTTCTCGCAGTTCTTCAACATCAAGGATAATATCGAGGAGGCCGTCGGTTTCTTCCAACAGGGTTCGCAGCTCAATACCCAAACCGTTTTCCCGAAGATTTTTTCGTGTCCCATCTGCAACAAGAAGCTTCGCGCCTCCAGGCCTGGCCGCTTCCGTTGTTCGGAGTGCAAGACGATCCTGGCGATCGACAACTCCGGGCAGGTTTTTCTTGGCTGATTGAAGGCACCAGGTTATTTTGGCGATCATCCGAGGCCGCATTCCCGTTTCCCAAGGAGGAGCCCATGTCTGGACTGAGTAAAGTGGAAAGCTATCTCATGGAACTCGACCTTTCGTATCAGGAGGCATCGGCGAATACGTTTTTTATCGATGACGATACCCGTGGCTTGCCCGGGATAGCGATAACCATCGACGAACCGGTCGTATTCATTCGTGCCAAGGTCATGGTTCTGCCAAAAATCGTCAACAAGGAGCTACTGGAAACGCTGCTCAAGCTGAACGCAACCGATATCATGCATGGAGCGTACGGCATAGACGGAAATGACATCGTCCTGGTTGATACCCTTGAGTATGACAACATGGACAAGAACGAGTTTGAAGCGGCCCTCGATTCAATCGGGATGGCCCTGTCCAAACACTACGCCGTCCTGGGCAAGTACCGGGACAAATAACCAGGAGGCCAAGCGTGGGTATTTTTGATAGGCTCAAGACGGTAGTTTCTTCCAATATCAATGACATGATCGCCAAGGCGGAAAATCCGGAGAAGATGCTCAACCAGCTGGTTATCGACATGAACCAGCAGATGATCGAATCGAAGAAGTCCGTAGCCATGGCCATCGCGGACGAAAAGAAGATGGAACGCGAAATGCTGGAGCAGAAGCGCCAATCCGAGGATTGGGAGCGCAAGGCCACGCTGGCCGTCAAGGCCGGCAGGGATGACCTTGCCAAGGAAGCCCTGCTTCGCAGGCAGGAGTCCGAGAACTATTACCTCCAGCTCAAACCGCAGTGGGAAGGCCAGCGAGCGTCTGTAGAAAAACTCAAAGATACACTTCGCCAGCTTCAGAACAAGATCGACGAGGCTTCCCGCAAGAAGAACATTCTCGTGGCCAGGGCGAAGCGCGCCGAGGCCCAACAGAAGATACAGAAGACACTGGGCAGCATTTCCGGCAACACCAGCGCCTTCGACACATTTGACCGCATGGCGAAAAAGGTTGACGAACTGGAAGCGCGGGCGGAGGCCTCCGTGGAGCTCGCCGACCTGTCAAAGTCGTCGTCCCTCGAGAAGGAATTCGCCAAGCTTGAAGGTTCCGGCGAAGGGGCAGATCTTCTTCTGGAAGAACTCAAGCGCAAGATGGTGACCGACGGTACGGCTGGACAGGCATAACTGTATGCGTATTCTCTTCGTCGGCGACGAGGAGGATTACGCCCGAGCGACGGAGGGGAGCAGGTCGGATAGACCGTGCTCCCTTTTTTTTGCGCCGGAACCGCTGGCTCCCGCCGAGTGCAGCGGCTTGGATGCGATGGTTATGCCGGTGGACCGCTTCTTGTGCCTTGCGCCCGGAATACATCCATCCGTTATCATGGCAAGTGGGCCAGCGGATCTCGTCGCCGAGGCGTTCTCGGCCGGATGCGCTGATTATCTGCGTGTGCCCTGGTCACCTGAAGAGCTGCTGACGAGGGTCAGGATCCGCCGGGGTAGGTCCATTGCAGCCGGCGGAGAGCGGCTCACGCTCGAGGATGGAGTGTTGAAGGGCCGAAGGGGCCTACGCAGGCTCGATCCAGCGGCAAGCGCCGCATTGGTCCTTCTATCGGCCAATTATGGGCGCATGGTTCCGAGGGAGGCGCTGGCATCCGTGATGGGAGTGTCTTCCTGTGCCAGTCGGGCCGTGGATATGCGCATGTCCCGATTGCGCGCTGCCTTGTGCGAAACTGCGGGCGACGAGACCGCCAAGGCCTTGCGGGCGGGCAGGATTCCCGGTACCCGTATCAAGGGATACTGTCTGACTGGATCATGAATTGCTGATGGGTGGACAGCTTGTGGAAAAGTTGTTTATTGATTGTGAGCATCAGCATGTAGACAGTTTCTATCGTATATCTTTTCATACAATGAGGAAGATTATCAGAATATTTCAATTGAAACGATATTAAATATAATTGGTAAAAGGAAATATGCATTAGGTGACAATTATTGTTCCGTAAAGGATGTATCGGTATCTCCAATACTACCGTATGCCGGAATAAAAAGGACTTGAAAGAGCTGTGGATAACTTGTTTATACATTGAAAACTCCAAGGTTTTCAGCTTTGCTTGTCAAGGGGTTGGAGCCATGCTAAAGTTACTCACCATGAAGAAATTGGCCTCCGTGGCCCTGCGATTCATCGTATCCTTCATCCTGGCGGAAATGCTCATGGCCGTGTATGCCGGAGCACGCGGGTTCCTGCTTCCCAACTCTGGGAGCCTCCTGGATGCCGCCGCCTGGGGGATGGGCGCCCTTGTGCCTTTCTCGGTGCTCTACGCTGCCTGCTGTACGTTCTTTACCGTCAACCGGCTTTTTTCACAGCGGATTGCCGTCTATCCGCTTCTGTTCATCCTTTCATTCCTGGTTATGGCGGGCCCCGCGGCAATCATTCGCTTCGTACTCAATCCGCAGGCCTTGGGCGTCGTGGGAACCATCGTCGGAACCGGATTGCTGGGTAGGATCGGTTCCTGGTATCTGGTCATGGCCAGAGCCGAGATTCACGAGGTCGTCCCAGCTTTCGCCGCTTTCTGCCTGTACATCTCGTCTCTATGGTCATTGTCCAGGATATCCAGAAGCAGGCCGCTCGCGGGAGCCATCCTGACACCTTCCGCGTGCATCGGAGCCATTGTGCTGTTCGGTGTCTTTCTCGAAGGGCCGGCCGAGGCGGTTTTTCGCGTTGTGGGGCTGAACCTGTCCAGGTCGCTCGACGCGGCCATCTTGTGCGGGGCGTCCGGCCTTGGCCTGCTGGTGTTTGACGCGCTTGTTTCGGCTCGACCCGAAGGGAGCCTCCGCAATGCCTGAGAAACGGAACACTTTCCTCCGCCTGGCCTTGGCGCTGATGTTCGCCGCTTTCGTGGCGGCGTTCTTTGTATCCGTTGCCAATATCGGAAAATCCGGAGTGCTTTTCAGCTTTGCGCTGCGCTGGGAACTGGCCAGCGCGGTTGGGCGCTTCGCATTATGGGCGCCAGCGGTTCTCCTGGTAGCGGCCGCGCTGTCTGCTGAAGGCGCCAGCGTGGAGGGTGGATTCCATGGCCTGGCCTTCGCGGTCTTGACGCCTGCCCTCCTTTTGGCCGCTGCATTGTCGTTGTTTTATCTGCTGGCAGTTCCCGCGGCTGATGCAAGGGCGGAGTGGTATGTGCGCGCGAGCGCTGACTTTGACTCGTCCCTGGCGCGCGCTTTACAGGCCTTGGAAGATAACGATCCTTTCGAGGCCGAGCGTCATGTCCTTCGCTGCAAGACCATCGATCGGAACGAAGAGCGGTACATCTCGTTGAATGATCGCATACAAGAGGCCTTGATCAAATTTTCCTCGACTGAGCCCGCGGAGTCCGTCCCTGTCTCGACTGACTCGGCAGGCCCGGCGTGGAAGGCCGCCAATCGATTTTACCTGCAGGCAGTGATCGCCCGTGACGAGGGGCGTTATTTCGACGCGCATTATCTTGCAAAACGCTCATTGGCCCTGTACCCCGGGCGTCGCGAGGTAGCCAAACTTGTTGAAGAAACTTGGCGGCTCATGCAGACGCTGAAACCTTCACCCGGAGAATTGGCCTCGGCGTCGTTCTACGCGCGCAAAGTCGAAGGGTATCGCCTGTTCTCCGAGGGCGATTTCCTGGAGGCATTCCGCCTGTACACCGAGCTTTCGACTGAAGACCCCAACGACCCCGATGTATCAACGTACCTTGCCAAGAGCGCCGAAGGCCTTGACCGGGTCGCGTATTTCATCGAAGAGGATCACCGGGCTTTCTCGCGCTCCGACACCCGAACGTTCCGGATGAACAGGGAAATGCCCGACGGGAAGTATACGGTCGAGGCTGCGGAAGCCGCTGTGTCACCTACGGGCGTCTATCTTCGGGACCTGCGGTACGTCGCGTCGGGGATGGTGTTGACGGCGTCCTTTGGCCGACTCAAGGGCGATAACCTGTATCTCAGGGCAGTGGATCGGGAAAATCCTGCAATAGTGTGGGAGCCGCGAAATGCGGATTCGGCCAATGCCATGGCGGTCGTCCCGGCGGTCGTGACCGCGCCCTTCGGGGAGGCCGAGGCCATTCGTTACCTTGAACTGGCGGCTCCCGTTTCCGGTATCCCTCTCGGTACCCTTCTGGGTGGAATGAACGATGCGGCGCGTTTCGGACTGGATACGGACCCGCTCCTGCGGGCGATAGCAATCCGCTTGTCCTTCCCGTTCATCGTCGTGATGCTCGTCCTGACGGGCGCGGCACTCGGAATGCGATTCCGGGCGACCCAGGCTCCGAGCCTCGCCTCCAATATATTCTGGGCTCCCACCATGGCGGCGCTCATACTTCCACTGCTCGGTGTCGGCGCGTCCCTGGGACAGCTCGCAACGAGCGTACTGGTCAAGGCGCTACCCAGAGTGGCATTCCTGCCCGCGTGGCTTGGTTTCCTGAGCTTTTGTGTTGTTATTTGCCTTCTGGTCGCTTCTCGCATCGCGCGGCACACGCCCCATTGATGATCGCGCTCCCGTTGCGATGCTATTCGTCGAAGCGCTCTATCTTGGCGCCCAGCGCCTGGAGCCGTTCCGTAATCCTCTCGTACCCGCGCTCTATCTGGTAGACGTTCTTGATAATGCTCTGACCCTCGGCACAGAGGGCCGCGATTACCATGGCCATGCCGGCTCGTACGTCTGGCGATACCAGGTCTGAACCGCGCAGGCGAGCAGGCCCCGAGACTACAGCGCGGTGCGGATCGCAGAGCACGATCCTGGCGCCCATACCGATGAGTTTGTCGACGAAGAACATACGCGACTCGAACATCTTCTCGTGGATGAGGACGGTGCCTTCAGTCTGCGTGGCGACCACGGTCATGATTGATGTCAGGTCGGGTGGAAAGCCCGGCCAGGGGGCGTCGTCGATTTTGGGTATCTGCCCGCCCAAGTCTGGAATTACGCGCATCAATTGGCCGGGATGGATGTTGAGGTTGCCGCTATCGATTTTCCAGCTGATGCCAAGCTTTCCGAAGGCCAGTTTGATCATACGAAGGTCGTCGGCGACGACGCCCTCAATGGTGAGATCGCCCCGGGTTACCGCCGCAAGGCCGATGAAGGAGCCAATTTCCATGAAATCCGGTCCGATGGCAAAATCGGCGCCATGAAGCGAGTCGGTGCCGACGATGGTCAGGATGTTCGATCCGATGCCGGAAATATCGGCGCCCATGGCATTCAGAAGGCGGCAGAGATCCTGGACATGGGGTTCGCTGGCCACGTTGCGTAAAACGGTTCTGCCCTCGGCCAAACTGGCCGCCATGACGGCATTCTCGGTGGCGGTGACCGAAGCTTCGTCAAGGAATATATCCGTACCCACGAGCTTGTTGGCCGTGAAGACGAATGCTCCATCTATCTCGATCCGCGCGCCCAGCTCCTCGAGGGCGAGCAAGTGCGTGTCCAGGCGGCGCCTGCCGATGACGTCGCCTCCCGGGGGTGGCAGGCTTACCTTGCCCAAGCGGGCCAGGAGGGGGCCGGCGAAGAGTATCGACGCGCGGACCCTGGCCACGAGGTCGCCGGGTACTGCCTCGGAGGATAGCGTGGCCGCGTCGATGCGCCAGGCATCGTGACCCAGGCGATCGACGGCGGCCCCGAGAGCCCGGCAGATGTCGAGCATAACCGAGACGTCTTCGATTTCAGGGATATTGCGCAGTATTACAGGCTCTGCCGACATGAGAGCCGCAGCGATGCAGGGGAGCGCGGCGTTCTTGTTGCCGCTGGCGCGAATCGTTCCCTTTACGGGATGTCCGCCCTCAATGCGGTACTGGTACATGGGGGGCACTGTAACCCGG
>SPCK01000345.1 GCA_004525355.1 Spirochaetales bacterium | reverse complement strand
GTATTCGCGTGGGTCGCCCTTTCGGGACTGCTTGACCTGTGGTACTTGGTATTCCGCGTGCAGGGCCCCAAGTATTGGTTTGCCGATCTTCACGCAAAGTGGTATGCAAATTTCCAGGGCGGGTTTTTCGTCAGCTTATTTCAGGGCATGCTCGAGAACGCGACGCTTTCAGGAGCCGCGTTCCCGTCTTCTCATGTGGCTGAAATGACACTGTTCACGCTCTTTGCCTGGCGAATCGACAAACGCCTTTTCGTAGTCTACTCGATCGTGACAGTCCTCGTGGCAGCCGCTACCGTGTATCTGTATGCACACTACGCCGTGGATTCCATCGCGGGTTTCCTACTCGCGATCATCATCGGACCGTTTCTGCTCAAGGCATGGAAACCCACACAGGGGCTGGTCGACAGGCTAACAGGGGGCTGACAATGTCGATTACAATGCCAGCGCCCTTCACAATTGTTCGAATACCTTGCGGTATGCTGCGCAATTGCAGCATCAATGTCGCTGCTGACAGCCTACCTTCGCGGTTTGTCAGCAGCCTGTTACCGACCGGCAGCCACGGAAGCGGTGACTCCTGCACGGAGAGAGAGCCTTGAGCCGTCGCTTTCGAAAGAGTATCCGCTCGGATTCCCGCTTTCCGTGGCTGGGCGAGAACGAGGCATTCAGGTTTCCCGATCCTTCCGCGGCGGCTTCCGACCGCCCATTGTGCGCCGGAGGCAACCTGTCCCCGGGCATGCTCCTGTCCGCCTACGCCCAGGGCGTCTTCCCCTGGTTCAGCCCCGACGATCCTATCCTCTGGTGGAATCCCGACCCGCGCTTTATACTCCTGCCCACGGAATTGCATATATCGGGTACCATGCGAAAGATCCTGAAAAAAAATCCGTTCTCGCTTCGCCTGGATACGGCCTTCGCAGAGGTCATCCATGCTTGCGCAGCTGTTCCACGCGCGGGACAATCAGGCACGTGGATTACCGATGATATAATGGAAGCCTACATCATCATGCATGGCCTGGGCTACGCGCATTCCGTTGAGGCATGGAAGGACGACAGCCTGGTTGGCGGGCTGTACGGCATATCCCTTGGATCGGCCTTCTTCGGGGAGTCCATGTTCAGCATCGAACCTAATGCGTCCAAGGCTGCCTTCATCCCGCTGGTCCTGTGCCTCGCTGACCGGGGATTCAGCCTTGTCGACAGCCAGGTACGCACACGCCATGTTGCCTCACTCGGCGGCAAGGAAGTACCCAGATCCGAATACCTATCCAGGCTCGCGCGGGCGATGGATAATCCGACCCTGAAGGGCAGCTGGGATACGCTGATTCCGGAATTTCCCGATTCCACCGGATACCGTGCGCTCCTTGGCCAAACATGAAGGCAGGACCGTCGGCGAGTCCTGACTTATTACCGGGTGCGTACTATGCGTGCGCCCCGATTCCGGGGTATCTTTCATATAAATCAATGACGCCGGAGCCACAAGAGACGCCATGAGAATCCTGTTTATTCAATTGCCCGACCAAGACCCATCCGGAGAAGCAGCCCGGGACAATGTTCCGTTGGCTGGAGCCAGGTTGGGTGCGTACGCCGAGGCCAGAGGCTTGCTCGTCAGGGATGATTACGCTCTCCTCATTCAGGATATTGCCGATTTTGGCGGCGACGCTGCCGTCTGTGCTGCCATACTCGATGCGGAGCCGGATTTGGCGCTGTTTCATCTGCAACCATGGAACATGGACAGGAGCCTCTGGATCGCTCGCCGCCTGCGCGTACTCTTGCCTGGCACCCACATCGCCGCGTTCGGTCCCGAAACGGCTCAGGGAGCGAGCCTCCTCAAGGAACAGGCCTTTGACGCCATAATCGAGGGCGAGCCCGAGGACAGCTTCCTCGAGCTTATCGCCGATGCCACGGCGCGCGCCATCAAACCGCGCTATGTTTCGGAGCGACCGGTCGAACTGACTGCCATCCCCGATCCATACCTTACGGGCATCATTCCCGTTGTGCCTTCCAAGCCCGTCGTGTTCGAACTGGGCAGGGGCAGACGGGATCCCTGCCCGTATCGCTACGAACCTTGGCCAGCCGGTCTGGTAAGGCTCGCGCCCCGTGATCTGGCGCCTACCGTCCTGAGATTCGCCTCGGACCGTGACGCCGCCGGCTTCACCATCGTTGGCGGGCCGCTCTTGGCTGATCCGGAACGGATCACCTTCATCAAGGCGCTGGCCGCCGCCAACGACTCGGGTCTTCCCATCAAGGCCGAGATCGACGTACAGACGACTGGCGACGAAGTGTCCCGCTTGTGGGCAGATGCCGCCCTCGCTGTCGCCGATGCTCCCCTTCCTTCAGTGAATCCCGCTGCCTTGGAGGCCCTAGGCATGAAGCTTGACAGGGACGCCTATGAACGGGGCGTTCAATCGCTCTGGTCACAGGGCATTTCAGTCAAACCCGGCTTGATCCTCGGCCTACCCCAGGACAGTTACGAAACGGTCATCGACGGATTCGATTTCCTGGGGATGGTCGGCATTGGACAGGACGCTGAACTCTCCCCGCTGGCCATCCTGCCGGGTACCGAGCTGCGCGCCCGTTCGCAGGACTTCGGGATCAGGGAATTTCTGGAACGCCCTCCGTATTGGACCGTCGAGACCGACTGGATGAACGAGGATGACTTCCTGGACGCCGTGGCCGACTTCGAGGAAAGCTTCGACGTGGCGTGGGGTACGCCAGTCGCTCCCGATTTCCGCCCGACGAGAGGCGGGCACGTTTCCTTCGTGGACCTGCGCGAACCTGGCTCCCTGGACGCGTTCCTGGTTTCGCCGGAGAAGATGGCTTCCTCCATCACCCTGCTCCTTGATGCGGACAACCCCGAGCGTTCCGCGCGAGTCGCGAGAGCCGCCAGGGATCTTCGCAAGGAAAACCCGTACTGCCTCTGGCAGATCGTCCTGCACTCCGATAACACGATACCCGGCGACGGCATGATATCCCGCTTGACCGACGCATTCTCCATGCCCGAGCATTACTTTGAACTGGGGCGCCTGTATTCGCTCGACCCCCAGCCCACCTTCCAGACGAGACTGTTCTTCTCGACGCGATCCGAGGCCTTGGCCCATCGCGCACTCAGGGAATACCAGGGTCTGGAAACCGTCCTCGTCCTGGGCGACGCGCTACCCGG
>SPCK01000056.1 GCA_004525355.1 Spirochaetales bacterium | reverse complement strand
CCACCGTTCCAATTCGCCACCGGGAACGACGTCGAAGTGGGCAGTCAATAGTACCGGTGCCCTGTCCAGGCTACGGCCTGGCCATTCGAATACGATAGCCCTGTCGCCGGGCTCGGTCCTGAGCAGTCGCGCATGGACAATCGGGTACAGCCTGGCCAGCTCGGCCTTGAACTGATCGAACGCCGAGTCATCCTCATCCGCCTGATCGAAGCGCGAGATCGTGGGAACGCGAACCAATGCGGCCAGCTTTTCTTCCACGCCTGCGTAGCGTTCAAGCTCCGACTTGTCCAGAATGGCAGGCGGAGGCGCCTTGGGAGCGGAGACCGCTCGTGCGAGCATGATGACCATGAGTAGCGCGAGGGCGGCTCCGGTAATGAAAAGCGGGATCATGGGTACTCCTCGGATGCGGGTACGTTCAAGTATTCCCCATGAAGGCTTCCGGCGCAAGGCATGTGCTGCTCATCTCGCTCGGACTCGTGGGAATGTCCTGGGGGATCTAGTCCAGAAAAACCTGGAAACTGCAACTGGCGATTGCCGTTGCGTATCGTTGACCGGCTCGGTTCCCGACGCTGATCTCATCTGCTATACTCTGGCGACCATGAAACGTAGCTCGACATTGATAGCGCTTTTTGCCCTCATAACCCTGCCTCTGACCGCGCAGTCGTACTGGTACGGCCGATGGGAGGGCGCGATGGAATTGTCGGATGGGACGATGCCGTTCGGCTTGTCCGTTTCCGAAGGCGGCGTTCTCCTGGATCTTCCTATGCAAAACCTTTTCGGTTACCCGAGCGCGCGGGCGCAGGCGGACAAGGATTCGATTTCAGTCACCTGGAACTTCGGGGGCGGGCAGTTGAACCTGGACGCCAAACCCAGCCCATCTGGGGCCGAGGGCAGCTTCGGGCAGGGCCAGGCAGGTGGGACCCTGATTCTGGTACGGTCCTCTTTCCAGCCCGATCCGGCGACACAGCTCGCCGTGACCATGAAAGACGGCGCCGTCCTGGCCGGTACCCTGACGCTTCCGGTCGACGGAATGGACATGCCACCGCTGCTCATCCTGCATGCCGGCCTGGGAGCGGCAGACCGGGACGGAAACAATTACAATATTCCCGGCAAGAACGACGCGCTGAAGCAACTATCGCAATCGCTGGCCAGGGTAGGCGTCGCCACGTATCGCTATGACAAGAGGGGTTCGGGGCAGTCCACCTGGTTGGTAGGCCACGAGCGAGAACTATCCTTCGAGGCGTGGATCCGGGACCTTGTTTCCATCGTGGAGCGCTTTTCCGTCGATTCGCGCTTTTCCAGTGTCTGGGTGCTGGGTATGAACGATGGCGCGACGGTCGCCGCCGCAGCGGCCGGGCTTTCCAGCCCAAGTGGACTGATCGTCGCCTGCACTTCCGCTTCGGGGCCCCTGGATTCATTCCGGCGGGCAGTCTCGGATGCGCCCGAAGAATTCCGGGTCGAGGGCGAGGCCATCATCGCGTCCCTGCTGGCCGGTCGAACCGTTGACGAGCCTTCGGGATTCTATTCGACCGCGTTTCGGCCGAGCTTCCAGCCTTACCTGATCGAGGCTTTCCGGCACGATCCCGAAACCGAGCTGGCCGCGTACAAGGGCGCAATACTGATCGCTCAGGGAGACTTGGACCTTCAGGTCACGATGGAAGATTTCGCTGCATTGGGGCAGTCCGCTCCAAAGGCGGTAGCAATCATCGTGCCGCGGATGAATCACGTGCTCAAAGAAGTTCCCGCTGACGTCGAGGAAAATCTTGCTGCGTTCAGCGACCCATCCTATCCGGTATCCGAAACCCTGGTTGGCGCGATAGGTTATTTTATCACGGGCAAGTAGGGCCGGCAGGCTGCTGCCGGCCGAGAGCTAGCGACCGGCGGATGCGGCAAAGGCCGCCAACTCAGCGGCATCCAGGTCCAACCCGGATACCGAAACAAGGGTACCCCCGGAACTCCAGGATGCCGCCCCCAGGATGACACGAGCGCGATCCGGCCAAAATGAGTTCGCGGCGGCGTACAGGAAGAGCCGGCACAGGGGCGCGTAGACCAGCGCCGCCCGCTCGTCCTCGAATTCAAAAGAAAGAACCGTTGCATATCCGGTATCATGTCGCGTCGCGGACAGGGTCAATGCCCTGAGCGGGATGGAATCAGGCGTGATGGGCAGGGATCCAGCCAGAGCCGACAGTGGATCGGGCAGGTAGAGTGCCACGTCCGCGGACCAGGCGGTCCGCCACCGGTCGGGAATCGGGCTCGGCCCCGGATCGATGACCGCGGCCGTCAATTCGTCAAGGGTGCGCGTACCCAGGAGCACGGTGCTGTTACCGGCGAACGATACCCGCAACTCGCCGTTTTTCTGTTTCCATGCCTGGCCTTCCCGCTGCCAGTCGGCATCGCTTCCAAGCTTGAATGCCGCCGCTCCAGACGGGTAACGACCAGAGGCTACGGCCACGAGTACAGGCAGGCCGCCGGCGCGATCAGGAGAACCTGGCATGATTGCGGCGACGACCGAATCGGTACGATCCGTCATCGGCTTGGCTGCCTTGGCGGCGTCAGAACCGCCGTAGGCGGCGAGGAGTTCTGCCAGTACCGTGCGATCGAGTCGAGCGTAGGCCAGGGCGCCTGAGGGCAATGCTCGCTCGGGCTCGATGCCGTCAGCAAAACGCGGCCCGCTTGCGCAGGACGTTATCAGGGCGACACCCAGTATCGCTGCTCCGAGTCCTCGGTATCGGGGGGCGCCTCTCCAGGCCGGGGTCGTCAGTGTTGCTTTCACAGTCCCTCCGCGGCGATGGCTGCCTGTGCCCGCCTGCGGTGCTCGATGGCTGCCTCGTTCCACCGATACAGGTCGCTTGCGTACAATTCGCTTCCGACAGGGATAATCTTTGCCTCGCCGCCCCGCAGCGCCCGCGCCAGTTCCGACTTGGCCCAGGCGTACTTGTCGTAGTGACGGATACCCGAAAGCGCGGAGCCATCGATGGGCGCGCCAGCGGATCGTCTCCAGAGAGCGGCATCCCAGGGGGTGGCATCGTACCGAATGGTGTATTCAGCGAGCCTGCCTTCCCTGGAAGGCTCGAGCCAGATTTCAGACAGCCGGTCGACGACCAGTTCGTCGTCATCGAAGGGCCTGGCCAGGAAAACACGGAAATATCGGAATATCTTGCGGGCGGCTTCTCGATAGCGGTCCCTGTTGACGATGGAGCGCGCTTCCGGCTTGAGGCGGGAGTCCATCCACCGTCGATCGGGTTCGTCGGGTGCCGCGAGGGCATGCAGGTGTCCGGCCGGTGGCAGGGAGCCCGCCGCCGATCCGGTTCCGAGGTCATTCCATGATTCCATGAGTCCGGAAAAATTCTGGTGAGCCCAGGTATCGCAGAACGCATGGGCTGCGATGCCCATGAGGTATGGATCCTTGTCCCTGAAGGCTTCCGTTAGGAGGCGCTTGGCTATTTCGCCATTGGGCGTTACGGCGTATGGATTTCTTGTCGAGTCGGATCGCAGGGATGCTGCCGCCCTCGCGTTGCCTGGAAGGAAATGGAAGGGCAGGTACACGTCGTTGCGGGTGGAATCGTCCCAGAATACGTAATTCTGGGTTACGATCATTTCGGTCCTGCCGCGCGGGGCATCGAACGACAAGGGCGATGTCGCCGCGTCTACGTACTGCGACGAGCAGGCCATCCTGAACGCGAAGTCGTCCGTGAAGCCGGCCTCACGGGCAAGTGCGTATATCGCGTAATAGTGGAATTCGACATTCATCGTGCAGAGGGTACCACGACGGCACCCTACCGACAAGCCGCGGAAGGAGGGGCCTGTCGAGCCTTGACGCTTGCCGTCCGTCGGGGCTTGCGGTACTATTGGCAGGCGCCCGTAGGCGCCCGGTGCTTCCTGCGCCGTCATATTCACACTGGAGGATGCCCCGTGCCACTGGAACGAAGCTTCGCCATGCTCAAACCAGGCGTTCTGCAACGCCGGCTCGTCGGCGAGATCCTGTCCCGGATCGAACGGAAAGGCCTTGACCTTGTCGCCGTCAAATTGATGATGATAGACCGCCCGCTTGCGGGCAGGCACTATGCGGAACATGAAGGTAAACCCTTCTATCTGGGACTCATCGATTATATGACGAGCGCTCCGGTGATCGCCTTGGTTATCGAGGGCATGGACGCCGTCGCCGTCTTGCGCACGCTCTGCGGAGCGACCGCGCCGGCACATGCCGCCCCGGGAACCATCAGGGGAGACTTTGGCTTGCGAATTGAACAGAATGTGATACATGCGTCCGATTCGCCAGCGAGCGCCGCACGCGAAATTGGGCTTTTTTTCAAGGATGATGAAATCCTGGCCTGGAAAGACGGCAACGATGAGTGGATCTGACACGCTGCCACGATGGAATCTTGCCCCGATATTCTCCGGATTCGATTCCGACGAGTACAAGGCGGCCAAGCTCGAACTGACGCGCCTGGCTTCGCAACTGGAAGGCCATTGCGCGGCCGCTATCAGCCGGGGTGCGTTTCGGGCCTGGCTGGTAGAAGCCCTCGGCCTGGAAGAGCAGGCGGGTTCGCTGGCTGAAACCCTGGGCGCGTTTGCCTACGCCTCGTACTCAACGGATACGAGGAACGCGAAGGCCATGGCAGAACTCAACGCCGTCGAGGAACTGAGCCTGCCTCTAAAGCGCGCTGGCGTCGCGTTCAGGAACGTGCTCGCTGACAATCGTGATGACGCCCATGCGTTGGCCACGGACGATCCGGAAATCTCCCGATTCAGTTTCCATATCGAGAACGAGTTGTTCTGGCAGTCCAGGCAGATGGACCCGGCCCTCGAGGATTTGGCCGCTGACCTGGCTCGTTCCGGTGGCGCCGCCTGGGAGCGGTTGCAGGAGAGTGTATCCAGCATTACCGGGGCCGTCTGGGACGAGGCGAGCGGAAGTCGTAAGACCGTGGTCCAATTGAGGAGCATGGCCTTCGACCCTGATCGATCAGTTCGGAAGAAAGCCTTCCTCAAGGAGCTTGAAGCGTGGAAGAGCGTCGAGACGCCCATCGCGGCCGCGCTCAATGGGGTCAAGGGGTTTACCGTCAGTCTGAACAAGCGCCGTGGATGGGACGGAGCCCTGGACAAGTCGATAGCCCAGTCGCGCATCACCAGGAAAACCCTGGATGCACTGATTCTCTCGATGGAAGAATCCCTGCCGGACTGGCGCCGCTACCTGAAGGCAAAGGCGGCGCTCCTTGGCATTCCGGCCTGCGGCTTTTACGACTTGTTCGCGCCCGTCGGAGGTTCCGGGAAAACGTATACCTGGAACGAGACCCGGGATATCATTGTCAGTAAATTCACTGCCTTCTCGCCTGAAATGGGAGAGTTCGCGGCCATGGCATTCCGGGATGGTTGGCTGGATGCGGAGCCCCGCGAAGGCAAGGTCGGCGGTGCGTACTGCATCGATTTCCCGCGAGCGCGCATGGCGCGGGTGATGTGCAATTTCGAGGGGAGCTTCTCTTCCCTGACCACTGTCGCCCACGAACTGGGGCACGCCTACCACCAATGGATACTCAAGAGCGAGCCGTATGTCCTGACGCAGTATCCCATGACCCTCGCGGAAACGGCCAGCATATTTGCCGAAACCGTAGTCTTCGAGGATGCGATCGCGGAGTCGTCCGGCGACGTACGGCTTGGCCTCGTGGAAGCGCACCTGCAGGACGGATGCCAGATACTCGTGGATATACTCTCCCGCTTCTATTTTGAACAGGCGATATTGACCCGGCGCGCCGAGGGCGAGCTTTCTCCGGATGAATTCAGCCAGCTGATGCTCGATGCCCAGAAACGTACCTATGGCGACGGGCTGGATCCGGAAGCTCTGCATCCCTACATGTGGGCGGCAAAGGGTCACTACTACAGCCCGGAACTATCGTTCTACAATTTTCCCTATGCCTTCGGACAGCTTTTCGGGCTCGGTCTATACGCGCGCTATCGGGCCGAGGGGCCGGCGTTCGCGCAGGCGTACCGTAAGCTTCTCCTTGAAACGGGCAGGGCCAACGCGGTCGACGTCTGCAGCGCGGCGGGCTTCGATATCGAGACGCCTGATTTCTGGCGCTCGGGCGTCAAGGTATTCACCGACCAGGTTGCTTCGTTCGAGAAGTTGGCCGCCGAAAGGAAGGCTTGACCATGCCTGGATCGATCGGCGATTCCGGGAAACCGTCCCGTCGCTGGAAGCTTCCAGGCCTGCCATCCTTCGGACGGAAGAACGCGGCCAGGATCGGCGTCATCGGCGCCGGCGCCTGGGGAACGGCCGTCGCCAAGTCCCTGGCGGAAAACGGTCATGACGTGTGCATCTGGGCGCTGGAACCGGAAACGGTCGAGGCCGTAAATGTCAGGCACGTCAACGAACTGTACCTGCCCGGGATCCGGCTGCCCGATCACCTGCGCGCTACAGGCGATCCCCTTGAGGCCGCAACGGACGTGGACGCCATCGTGCTGGCCGTACCCTCGCCGTATCTTCTGGGCACTGTCAAGCGTATCCTGACAGCCCCCAATATCATGGAGGGCAGTTCGCTCATCATCGTGCTCACCAAGGGATTCATCGAGACGGGCAAGGGTCCCCGGCTCATCGTCGATACGCTCGAGGATTACCTGCCCGGCTTCTATCGGGGTAACCTGGTATATGTCTCGGGGCCGAGCCATGCCGAGGAAGTATCCCGTGGACTGATCACGGGGCTCGCGGCCGCCAGCGTCAATGGGCGCAACGCCATTCGGACGCGAAAGCTGCTGCAGTCCCGGCACCTCCTGGTGTTCCCGTCCCTTGACGTCGTCGGCGTCCAGGTATGCGGTGCGGTCAAGAACGTTGTGGCCATCGCTTTCGGCATGCTCGACGCGCTCAAAGCCGAGTCTGACGTGTTCGGCGACAATACTGAATCGCTCCTGCTTGCAGCCGGTCTGAACGAGATACAGACGTTCGGACAGGCGCTGGGCGCCACCCATCCGGAGACCTTTACCTCGATCGCCGGGGTAGGCGACCTCGATGTCACGTGCCGTTCGATCCATGGCCGAAACAGGCGCTTCGGACGCGAGATCGTCGACAAGAACATTCTGGCGCCCTTCAAGGACGCCCAGGACCTCGTGACACGGATAAAGCTGCTTGGGTACCTGCCCGAAGGGGCTCCGGCGAGCATCTTTGTCAACGAGGCGGCCAAGGCGAAGAAACTGCCGATGCCGATCTGCCGGGGTGTCTACCGCATCCTGAACCGTGAATTGTCACCCAAGGAATTCATCGAAGAGTATCTGGGCAGCCTCGCCGGCGCGTAACCGCCGACCTTTGCGCGGAACGACGCGGAGAGTCAGCGACGGGAACGTTCAAGTTCATGTATGAGTTTTCCCCTCTGCTTGAGCTTTGCCTTTTCAGCCAGCCGGGCGCTGACGACGCGCCTGGTGTCCACAAAGGCGATTTCCTTCCGCATTTTGAGCCAGGACTGATATCGCTCCTCGCTGATGGCGCCGGATTCGCGGGCGGCGAGAACCGCGCAGCCCGGCTCGGTCCGGTGGCTGCAATCGGAGAAGCGGCAGGCTTGGGCCGCCTCTTCGATCTCGGAGAAGATAGCGTCGACGCTTTCCAGCGTCGCCCAGAGCTGGACCTCCCGTAGGCCGGGCGTATCGATGATCATGGCGCCCGTGGGCAGGCGGTGCAGGGTCCTGGCGGTGGTAGTGTGCCTTCCCCGTTGGTCAAAGGCGCGGACCTCGCCCGTATACGCCAGCTCGGTGCCAGCCAAGGCGTTGAGAATGGTTGACTTGCCTGCTCCTGACGAGCCTAGAAGCACGGCCGTCAGGCCGGGCTTCAGGTATTCGCTGAAGGCTGCCAGGCCTCTGCCTTCAAGCGCGCAGACCGCGAAAGCCGGAGCGCTGGGACAGGCGGCCGATGCTTGTGCCACCAGGTCCAGTATATCGTCCCCGGCAAGATCGGCTTTGGCAACGACGACCACGGGCCGGACTCCCGCTTCCTCGGCCAAGGCGGCGTAGCGCTCCAGCCTGCGGGCGCTGAAATCCTCGCCGGCCGCCGCTATCAGGAATGCCACGTCGATATTGGCCGCGATCACCTGTGATGCCACCCGATCATGAGCCGTATCCCCGGGTGCCTTGCGAATAAACGCGGATTTACGCGGTAGCAGGCCCTCGATGATGAATGGCCCGCCGGTTTCTTTCCTGCCCACGACCCAATCGCCGACCGCCGGTGCGTCCGCGCCCGAATCCATGTGCAGTCTGGCCCTGCCGGACAGGACCGCCCGGTCTTCAATCGCGGCGCCCGTTTCGTCCGTCCTGATTACCAGCCAGGAACCGCGATTTACCTCGAGTACCCTGGCTCGTTCCAGGGCGCCGAGTGAACGCGCGCTGTCGTTCGGTTCCGATTCTTCCAGACCGTTGGCGGCAACGCGCCGCGCCGTCGGGAACGTTCCCGGCGCGGAGAGCTCCTCGTTGGATAATCCGAGCGCGGCGAAGGCTCCCGCGAAGAATGCATCCCAGCCCCAGTCGACCATTGGATCGTGACGCAGGGGACCGGAATCCCGATAGGTTTCGTATATGATATACATGATGGTATTCCCGCTCTTTGCGGGCTTTCCGGCCGTGCGCGAGCCAGCGCGCGGACTTCGCGCGCCCCCGTTCATGACGGCGGGCGCAGGTTCATCGGTACATTCCGGCCAAGGACTCCGCGGACGCCCGATGCGATGTTGTTGAGGCTCGTATTCCGGAAAAGGGAGGAAGGGGGAAGGAAGCGTCGCGAGGCTGTTCAGCTCGTCGCGATCAGGATCAGTACCATTCCTCCCGGCGTCCGGAGACGAGGCATTCGGCGATTATCATTCGGACCTCCTGAAGGTGTGTTCTTGGGAACGTGCCATGCGGCCTGTTCAACCCGATGATAGCGTATGCGCATGAAATGCCGCAAGGGGACAAATCCCCTCGAATGGAATTGTCCCCTTGTGTGAAATCCACGAGACTCCGCATACCTTTACTCAATAGCCTCGGATTGGGTATATTCAGTAGGCAGTTGCAATCTTTATCAGCGCGAGGTCTTTGTATGCCCACTTATGAATATGAATGCCGCGCTTGCGGATATACCTTTGAACGATCCCAGAATATGTCTGAATTGCCTGTCAAGGAATGTCCCGAATGCGGAAAGGATGTGCGGCGCATCATCTTCGGCGGCTCCGGCGTTATTTTCAAGGGCTCCGGCTTTTACGTGAATGACGCTCGCAGCAAGAATGCCGCCGCGCCTTCCTCCGATTCAAAACCATCCGAGGGCAAAGAGACCAAACCAGCCGCCGCTACATCAATGGGTTCCCCGACGAAGTCGGCGGCGACCAAGGAAAGCGCCTGAAACGCCGCCAAGCTCCCCGCTACTATTGTCAGCATTGCGGGGCCGAAGTAGGCCGGGACGAGAAGTCCTGCCCGGAATGCGGAAGATTGTTCACGTCCGTACTGTGCCCGACGTGCGGATTCAGTGCCGAGCCATCGCGTTTTCGCGACGGT
>SPCK01000160.1 GCA_004525355.1 Spirochaetales bacterium | reverse complement strand
TCAACGACGAGACAACGAGAGAGAGCTACGCGCTGCTGCTGGCCACCCGACAGGCGACCCGGTGCGCGTTCGGCGTAGTCTGCAAGCCCGGTCAGCGCGAGCGCCTTGCGGACGCGCTCCTCGATTTCAGGTTTCGGAAGCTTGCGAATCCGCAATCCGTATCCGACGTTATCCGCGACGTTCATGTGTGGAAATAGACCGTAACTCTGGAATACAGTCGCGGTGTCGCGCTTGTTTGGCGGCAGGGCGCTCACGTCTTCGCCGCCGATCTTTATGACGCCCTTGGTGGGCAGGTCGAACCCGGCGATCATCCTGAGCGTCGTGGTCTTGCCGCAACCCGAGGGGCCGAGCAGCGTGACCAGCTCGCCTGGTGTCACGACGAAACTCGCGTCGTCCACGGCGAGGACGTCCTCCCTCCCTTTCACATTCTTGTATATCCTCGTTACGTGGTCGATGGTGACCGCTACCGGTTCTTTTGCCATGGTTCTCTCCGCTTGGTACGACGCCGAATCGCTTTGAATAATCATACGGCGTCAACCCATTTCTATACGTGCCCGGGCGACCAAACGATTTCCCGGGAATCATGCGTCAGCGAGTAAGCGTCTTGTCGAATGCTCCCGTATCGCGCACGAGAAGCCGCATCAGGCCGAAGGCGCCCATCACGATTATTATAAGGGTGGTCGCCAATACGCTGGCCAGCCCGAATCTAAGGTTTTCTGAAAAGTTGTAGATCAGCACGGTCATGTGGTACCAGCGAGCGGAAATCAGGAAGATTACCGCGCTGACGGCGGTCATGGAACGGACGAAGGTATAGGACATGCTTGAAATGAACGCGGGGCGCAGGAGAGGCAAAACGATGCTCCTGAATACCATCCCTTCGTCCGCGCCAAGGTCGCGCGCCGCTTCCTCGATCGAAGGATCGATCTGTCGTAGCGAAGCTACGCCCGCCTCTATCCCGACCGGCAGTTCGCGGATCACGTAATTGATGACTATGATCGTCCCCGTACCAACCAACAGCAGGGGTGCTTTGTTGAAGGCCAGGATATAGGCGATACCGAGCAGGGTGCCGGGAACGGCAAAGGGGGTCATCATCACGGCTTCCAGCGCGCGCTTGCCCACGAAGGTCTTGCGTACGAAGATCATCGCGGCTGCCATCGCGATCAGGCCTGCGACCGGGGTCGCAAGGGCCGCGAGGGTAAGCGTGGCGCGTATCGCGTCCGCGCCGCGGGACAAGGCTTCTCCGATATTCGATAGAGTGAAGCTGTAATCGATACCCCAATTCTTGACGAAACAGCCGGCTACGATCGTGCCGTACAATGACAGGATGAAGGCGACGATGAACCAGATGGTGGTCGTCAGCGCGGCGCGTACGCCCGGGGAGGCGATTTCAACGAGTCTTGCATTCGGTTTTCCGGTAACCGTTACGAACGAGCGCTTGGATACCCAGTTGCGTTGTATGAAAAATGCTGTCAACGACGGTAACAGAAGCAGCAATGACAGAGCCGCGCCGCCTCCCAAGTCGTTGCGTCCGGTAACCTGGATATACGCCTCCACGGAGAGGACGCGATAGTTTCCCGCCAGCAGCAGGGGATTGGCGAAATCGGCGAGCGAGTTCGTGAACACCAGAAGCCATGCGGACAGTATGCCAGGCACGGCGAGCGGAAGGGTGACGGTGCGGAATACGGACCAGCGGCTGGCGTTCAGGTCGAGCGACGCCTCTTCGAGGGTAGAGTCCAATCCCTGAAGAATTCCGGCCAATGTCAGGTAGGCTATCGGGAACATGCCGATGGTCTGAACGAGCACGAGTCCGCCCAGACCGTATATGGAAAAATTCTGGAGGCCAAACAACTGTCTGGTGATAAGACCATTGTTGCCTGCCAGGAGGATTATCGACAGAGTCAATGAGAACGGCGGCGAGATGACCGGGAGTTGGGCAATCGCCGAGAGGAAACGCTTTCCGCCGGTGCTGGTTCTGTGGATCACGAACGCGAAGAGGAAACCGACGAGCGTCGAGGTGGTTGCCGTCCAGAGGCCGAGCCGTATCGAGCCCCAGAGCGCCTGGAGATGCGAGCCGGAGAACGAGTTTGCCCAGATCGAGAGTGAAAAACGGCCCTTGCTGATGAACGACAGACGCAAGGCTTCGGTCAACGGGAAAATAATGAATACAAGAGCGAGTCCCGTGAGTACGAGTACGGAGAAGCCGACCGTCGAATCTCGTGAAAAACGGGAGATGCCCGTGAGGGCGGCGAAAAGCGTGAATGCGCCAATGGCGAACAGGCTGAGCAGGCGCTCGATTGAAGCATTCGCGACATCCGGCGCAAAGAACACCGCTATGCCCAGCAATTCGCTTTCTGTCTCATCCATTATCGGGGCATAGAAAAGGCTTACTGTGTGTCCGCCAAGCTCAGTCTTGACTGGTGACGCGTAGTTCTCGAAATAATAGGCCGATTCCAGGCCCTTTTTGGCATCCTCCGTGGGCGACAATTCGTTCCAGAGATCCAACACGCCATCCGCGGTCGCGAACGCGTCATAGGCCTCCGGGTCGTCCTCCATGGGCATGAGGTACACGGCGGCACCATCCGGGATTGAAGCCGGTATGGAATCGAGCCAATCACTCAGAAGATCCCGGTTTTCAGGGGCGCTTTTCGCCAGCAGCACGAGGCTGGTGGAGCGGTTGGCGGCAGCGCTCGCCCGGACCGATGAACGCAAGGTGGTGAATATCCAGAAATCGATCACCGCAAATACGGCGAGGACCAGCAGGAATTTCAGTAATTTATTCTTGGTGAACACGCAAGGCTCCGGTATCTGACAGAGTAGGGACCGGCCTGGACGGCCGGCCCCGTAGTCGGGATATTAGCGCTTTGATCCGATTTCGTCGGTCCAGCGTTTCAGGAGCGCGGCGCGGTTGTCGGCGTTGCCGTCCCAGGTGAAATCCTGCTTGACCGTCTTGATATCCTTGATGGAAAGCGCATCAGGGTGCTTGATCGCCCCGTTGGCTATCAGCACCACGTAGTACTTGACGAATTCTGCTTGGGCGGACGGGCTGCTGAGCACCCAGTCGTAGAGCTTCTTTGCGTTGACGACGTCCTTGCCGCCGGCGACGAGCGACATTGAAGCAAGTTCGTAGCCGGTGCCTTCGCTGGGGGCCGTAATCACGACGGGTGCATTCTCGACTTTGAGCTTCACTTGATCATGGGCATAGCCAATGGCCACGGGTATCTCCCCGATCGCGACGCTCTTGCCGGGCGCGGAGCCTGAGCGGGTATACTGGTCGATATTGGCGTCGAGCTTCTTGAGATAGTCGAACACCTTTTCTTCGTTGCCCTTGAAAACGTAGCGCAGGGTTGTGATCACGTTGTAGGCGGTACCCGACGTGTTGGGGTTGGCCATGCGGATCAAGCCCTTGTATTCCGGTTTCAGGAGGTCGGCCCAGCTGGTGGGTGGCTTGATTCCCAGCTCTGCGGCGCGCTTGGTGTTGGTGACGAAGGTGAGGGGGCCGACATACAGGCCGATCCAGTAGCCGGCCTTGTCCTTGAATTCAGTGGGCGTTTTGCCGGCCACGCGGGACTTGTAGGGGGCAGTCAGGCCCTTGTCCTTTGCGGTGATATGGTCGAGGCCTACGCCGCCTACCCAGATTGAAGCCTGTGGATTGGCCTTCTCCGCTTCCAAACGAGCCACTGCCTCGCCGCCTGATAGACGTACGAAGCTCACCTTGATGCCTGTTTCGGCTTCGAATTTCTCGAATAGGGCCTTTGCCAGGGGTTCTTCCAGCGTCGTGTAGGCACTGACCGTGCCTTGGGCAACGGCGAATGATGCTGCAAGCGCGATAAGCGCCAGTACCAGTACGGATCTCTTCATGATTCCTCCAGGCGCGTTTAAAAAACGCGCATTATTCTTGTAAGAAGTATAGATGTATTCAAAAGGTTCTGCAAATCATTGTGTGGACGAGTCGTCATTTTTCGATTCCGGTTCTCCTGCCGGCAAGCCGATTTCCGTCGGGCGGTCATAGAAACGCTGGGTGGGATAGGCGAGTTCTATGGAAGGTACCGCACCGAAGGCATCCAGGATGCGCTCCCACATGGCCTCTTCAGTGGAGCGTCGCTTGCGCGGATCGCACAGGTAGCGAATGGTCAGGAGCACTCCCGAGTCGCGCACCGACGTAAAAACGGCGGGTCCCAGTTCCCGGTAGGTCAGCAGGAACGTTTTGCTGGCTTCCTTCATGCTGCGTTCGGCGTCGGCTGACGTCGTTCCCGCGATGTCCGTCACGGTCTGCTTGAGGATGGCCTTGGCGGCTCGCCAGTCGCTCTCGAAGGTGACCAGAACGGGCAGTTCGTTCCAGATGTACGGGAATCCGATGTTGTAGTTGGCGACCGTTTCCAGGAATATTTTACTGTTGGGCACATAGAGAATACGGCCCGTACCCTGGTCGGCGGAAACCCAGTTGCCCACTTCCAGAAGCACGACCCTGAATACGCGTATGTCGATGAGGTCGCCGACGTGCGTGCCGATCTGTATGCGATCCCCTACGGTGAACGGTTTGGTAGCCAGGATAATCAGCCACCCGACAAAATTGGCCAACGGATCCTTGAGCGCGATGGCAAGTCCGGCGGACAACAAGCCGAGGTATGTGGGTAGACCGCTCAGGCCTTCCAACCAGATGCTGAACAGAACGATGGCCACCACGATTGTCATCGTGTACGAAGCTGTCTTGCGAGCGATGAAGCGCACCTTGGCGTTGTCTGTCCGTTTCCAGATTATTCGGAGGATGATGGCCCGAAGCAGCAAGGCAAGGATTAGCAGGGCGAGTGTCGTCGCGCCCTTGCCGATCAGGCCTGCCGGCAGACCCGTCGATGCTTCAATGGAACTCAGGAATTCGTTCATGACCACCTCCCGATTTTCGGTAGTCCTCGATGCAGGCGACTGCCAAATCTCGATTATAGTATAATCCATGAAGGGGGAAACATGGATCCATGGCCGCGAACTGAGGAATATGCCGTGCGGACCCATGATTTCGTATATGCCGAGACTATTGGTCTCCAATAGCCACCGCCGCGTTTTCGAGCGCCAGATGAGGCAATGCGAATGGGAACCGGCAGTTCAAACCCTGGGCGGGGCGGTTGTGCCGCCTGCGCCTCGAGTAGCGGGACTGGTTGCCATGAATTCGCGGCTTCGATTGACGCGTAATCGTCGGGTAGACGGCTAGCGGAGCGGGAGCTTCGTGCCGACGAAGAAGATCGACGGCGCAGAACGGAAACCCACCTTGCGCACATGCTCCCCGATAGTGGCGCCCCGGGCTTCCAGTGCCTCGCGCGTGCCGGGAGTCATGGATCCGAGGGCCGCGATCTTGAGCCGGTACGACTCGATGACGCGCTCGATCTCCGCGAGGAGTTCCAGATCGAAAGGATCGGCCTCGTCCCCCTGGATTTCATCCCAGCTCGTTTTGGTGAAGGCTGTGGAGACCAGGAGGGAGCGTATGCTCTCGCGGCCGAAGGTTTCGGCATGGAAGGTCCCGCCGGCCCTGTCGACCTCCGCCCACCAATGATGGAGTAGGACGTGGCTCAT
>SPCK01000099.1 GCA_004525355.1 Spirochaetales bacterium | reverse complement strand
GTTCGTCGACGTTACCCCGCGCGTGGATACGGCCGAGGACAGCTGGAACGCGGCCGCCCGTATCCTCAAGGCCGGCGCTTCCTACGTGGCTGTCATGACCAGCGCCGATTTTGACCGTTTTGAGCGAAAGCGGCCGAAAGGTTTCGTAAAGTTACGCGAAAAGAAGAAGAAGGGCTGGACCGCAGGTCTTTGGCGCCTGGAGCCGAGATAGGTAATCCAATTTCAACACCCTGTCAGTTGCCGCTCATTTTCGGGATGAAAAGTCAAATATCTTTGGCCTGGAATATTGCCACTGAGTTCGTTTTTATCGACTCTAACGTATCAAATAATAAAATAATATTTTAACTGATAAAAAGTACGCCTTTTCCCCTTGCCGTCACCGCGTTTCAGGTATACAAATATAAAGCGACTGGTGACCTGGCTCTGCCATAAATAAAGCAAGGAGCATTTCCATGAACCTCGATTCCATCAAACATGCGCGCCTGAGGGCCTGGATCGACGAAAATATCGATATGTGCATGCCCGACGACGTGTATGTGTGCGATGGCGGCCAGGAGGAATCCGACCGCCTGGCCGAGCGACTCCTGCGTGCGGGAACTTTCAAGCGCCTGGAAAAACGGCCAGGATCTTACTATGTGGTGAGCGATCCGGGGGATGTAGCCCGGGTCGAAAACAATACGTTCATCTGTTCCCGATTCCGGGAAGAAGCCGGACCAACCAATAATTGGGCGGACCCGCAGGAAATGAAATGTGAGCTCAGCCAGCGCTTTTTCGGATCGATGCGCGGTAGGACCATGTATATCATTCCGTTCAGCATGGGGCCTATTGGCGGGCCGCTGTCGCACATTGGCGTGGAGCTTACCGACAGTATCTACGTGGCGCTGAATATGCGTATCATGACCCGGATGGGTAAGCCGGTCATGGATGCCCTCGGGCGCGACGGACCTTTCGTCAGGGCACTGCATTCGGTCGGCTATCCCCTGCTACCCGGCCGGCATGAGAAGCCTTGGCCATGCGACTCGAACAACAAGTACATAGTGCATTTTCCCGAGGAGCGCTCGATATGGTCCTATGGATCCGGGTATGGCGGTAATGCCCTCCTGGGCAAGAAGTGTTTCGCCTTGCGCATCGCCAGCGCCATGGCTCGTGACCAGGGTTGGTTGGCCGAGCACATGCTCATCCTGGGTATAACCAATCCGGATGGGCAGAAAAAATATATAGCGGCGGCCTTTCCGTCGGCCTGCGGCAAGACCAATCTCGCCATGTTGGTTCCCACCTTGCCGGGATGGAAGGTAGAGACCGTAGGTGACGATATCGCGTGGATGCGATGGGGAGACGACGGTCGGCTGTACGCCATCAATCCCGAATACGGATTCTTCGGCGTGGCGCCCGGGACCAGCTTCAAGAGTAATCCGAACGCCATGAAGTCCATCGAGAAAAATTCCATATTCACCAACGTGGCCCGCACACCTGACGGCGATGTCTGGTGGGAAGGCATAGGGACTGACCCGCCCGAAGGCTTGATCGACTGGCATGGCGAGCCATACAACCCGAAGAACGACAAGCCGGCAGCCCACCCCAATGGCCGTTTTACCGCTCCAGCCTCCCAGTGCCCTGTCATCGATCAGGCATGGGAGGATCCCAAAGGAGTGCCGATCAGCGCGATACTTTTCGGTGGGCGCCGGGCGACGACCGTGCCATTGGTACACGAGGCTTTTGACTGGGAGCACGGCGTGTTCATGGGCTCCATCGTCTCCAGCGAGACGACCGCCGCGGCGGTTGGCGCCGTGGGACAGCTCAGGCGCGATCCCTTTGCCATGCTGCCATTCTGCGGCTACAACATGGGGGACTATTTTCATCACTGGCTGCGCATGGGCGAGCGGACCGGCGTCAAGCATCCCAAGTTTTTCTATGTCAATTGGTTCCGCAAGGGGCCGGACGGGAAATTCCTGTGGCCCGGCTTCGGCGAGAACTCACGCGTGCTCAAGTGGATCTTCGATCGTTGCGACGGACAGGCCGATGCGCTGGAAACAGCCATCGGGTACGTTCCTGTCAAGGGCTCGCTGGATATCGAAGGCCTGGACGTACCCAACGATGCGCTGAAGGAACTGCTTGCAGTACGGAATGACGAATGGCTCGCAGATATCCCGGGCATCCGAATTTTCTACGGCAGCTTCCAGGATGGCTTTCCGGAACAGCTCATGAGAAAGCTCGAGTGGATCGAGAGGCGGTTGAAGGGTGGCTTCATTGAAAAGAACGCCGATGGCATCGTGTAGTGCATCCCTTAATCGTCAGGATGCCGTTATTCTGAAGCCTCTTTGATTCGAGGAACCCAGAGATACTGAAATGTCAAGAAATTAAAAATCTCTTTTTCCTCTATTGAAACTATATCATTTTCACTATATACTTTCATTCGGCTTCTCTTGCCCCAGGAGCTAGATATGCTGCATGGTTCAAGGCCTGTAGTGTTCATCATGTTGGCGTCCGTTCTAATCGCCTCCGGGTGCAAGTCTCCCGTCGAGGAGCCGGATTTTCCACCTGACATAAGCATCACAAGCCCGGTAAATGGCGCTTACGCCTCCGGAGCGCTGACCGTGAGCGGAACGGCGAGCGACGATATCGGAGTGACACTCGTGGAATTCTCTACCGACAACGGCGCAACCTTCATGCCTGCTACGGGAAAGACCGCATGGTCAGCCGTCATCGATACGACGGGGTTCTCCGACGGCGGGTTTCCCGTAATGGTTCGGGCGACCGACAAGGTTGGCGGCATGGCCTACGATTTCGTCACCGTGATCGTGGACAACACGGGGCCGACGGTGAGCATCATCAACCCGAGCGCGGGCCAAGCTGTTTCCGGTTTCCTGCCGCTCATCGGCCTTGGCAACAAGGTAGATGACGTCTGGTACAAGATTGACCTGGCCGCGTACGAGCTTGCGGCAGGCACCTTCGTATGGAACGCGGTCATCGATACGACGCAGCTGCTTGAGGGACCGCACACGATTACGGTCTATGGAAGCAGGGACAATCCTTCCGCGTTGAGTCCCGATACGACCGTCAGCTTTACCGTCGACCAGACGATACCTTCCGTAGCTATCGACTTACCCGCTTCGGGAAGTTATCTCAAAGGCAACGTCTCATTCAGCGGTACCGCAACGGATGACAATGGCGTAAGCGGCGTGGACATAAGCTTCAACGGCGGTTCGGTATGGACGAACACGGTGGGCACCTTATCGTGGAACCTTGCATATGACACCACCGCCGTACCGGACGGTGCTCGAACGGTTATCGTGCGAGCCAAGGATATAACAGGGCTGTCCGGCACAACGAGCATTCCCGTAGTGATTGACAACAACGACCCTACGGTTTCCATAACGACTCCCGTTACGGGGATTACCGCGAACAGCGTCATACATTTTATCGGGACAGCCTCGGATGGCGTCGGTGTGGAGAAAGTCGAGCTGCAATTCGGTACGAGTTCATCCTTTGTCACGGTCAATGGTACGACCAGCTGGAATCTGGATGTAGATCCGGCGCTGTACGACAACGGATCCTATGCCGTGACCGTGCGGGCCACGGACTTTGCCGCCAACTCGGCACAAAACAGCATCAATGTCAAAGTCGACAAAAACCTGCCAGTGCTGAGCGGCATAGGCGGTATAGTCGCGAGCCAGCACTACAAGGGCATTATCGCCATCAGCGGGTCGTCCTCGGATGCCGATGTTGGCGATACCATCACCGACATACAGGTAAAGGCAGGCGCCGGAGCTTTCGTTACGGCAAGCGGGTTCACCCCCGGGAATGCTGCCTGGACGCATGATCTGGACACCGCGGGCTTTCCCAATGGCGCGACCGCAGTCACCCTTCGCGTGACGGACAACTGGGGCGGCAATACCGACACTGTTTTCAATGTCACGTTCGACAACGCGGCGCCCAGCGTGGCCATCTCGCAGCCAGATACTGGAATTCAGGTTTCAGGCAACATCCTCGTCACTGGTAGCGTCTTCGACGCAATTTCGATCAATACCCTCGTGTTGCGGATAAAAGACGCCAACGATGTCGGATGGCCGGTCGACGCGAACATAAAGCCCAGCGTGAGCGGCGGACTGTGGTCGTATCTGTGGGATACGGCGGCATTCGACGCGGATATTGACATTACCATAGAGGTCGCGGTCTCCGATTTGGCCGGGAACGCGGTCACGGACACCGTTACGGTACAGCGAACCGTCAATACGCCCAGCGTATCGATCATCTCTCCCGCGAACGGCGTGTACAAAGCCGGGACCGTTACCGTCACCGGGACGGCCTCTACACCGGCCGGAACGATTACCGCGGTGGATGTCCGGATAGACGATGGTTCGTGGATACCCGTGACAACGGTCGATGGATGGGCGAACTGGTCGGTGGATCTGGATTCCACACCGGCCGGCCTCAATCTCGCCGATGGCCTGCGAACGCTACAAGCGCGCGTTACGACGGATTATCCGTCCTCCAACAGCTCCGGCATTCAAATCAATATAGACAATACTCCGCCCGCGACGGGGATCGACGCACCGACAAACGCGTATACGGGAGCGAACGCCTTGCACGGCACGGTGAGCGTCGAGAGGGATACGCGTCGGACTTGAACTTGTCTACCGTCGAACTGAGCATCGACGGCGGCGCGTACCTTCCCGTTACGGGAACGGAGGCATGGACGTACGGTTGGAATACCGCCACGGTAACCGGCGGGGCGAAGGACGGGGTCGCGCTCAATACACGCGCGACCGACCTGGCGGGTAACGTCACCGTATCCAGTACAGTAACCGTCGATGTCCATCCGTACATCGGCGCGCTCAGCAAGGTAGCCGCGGTACGTGGAGAGGATATCACCATTACGGGCGATAACTTTACGACTTCCACCACGGTGAATTTCCCGGGGGCGAGCGGTACCGCCATCAAGACCTTTACCAGCTCTACGTCCATCGTCGTGACCATACCGGCGGGCGCCGTCTCCGGGGACCTGACGGTTTCAACAAACGGCTTGACGAGCAATGGCAAGAAACTCGACATCTGGGACGTGATAACGTTCAACGCCGGTACTCATGTTTCCGCGATCAAGGATGCCCCCGGCAACATATACACCGCGTTCGCCTACTCCTCGGGGGACAGGTACGCGGGCTTCAGGAAATATACCTATGCGACATCCATCTGGGAGACCGTCGTCAATCTTGACAATCAGGCAATCGGCGGCGGTTTCTCGTACACATCCGTGGCGGTATCCGGAGCAAATGTCTGGGTGGCTTATTATGATTCCAAAGGCAACCCCGTTGAGATGTCCATATCCACCAATGGAGGACTGAATTTCCCGACGAAGGTGAATATCACGACCACCATTCTGAACTACCTCTCCCTGGGGGTCTCGGGGACGAACCTCTATCTCTCGGGGTACGATACGACCGCCAAGAGCCTCACCGTGTTCAGGTCCGACAATTCCGGCGCGACTTGGGACGACGGTACCACGGTGGACTCGGAGCTTGGTGGGGATATCGGCAAGTACGCGTCGCTGGGCATGATGCAAAACGGCTACCCCGTCATTTCCTACAGGGACGCGGTCAACAAGAGGCTCAAGCTGGCGTATTTCGATGGTTCTTCCTGGACCAAACGTATTGTCGACGGATCGGGCAACATGGGTGAATATTCATCGCTCAAGGTGGATTCAGCAGGCGGCATTCATATCAGCTACTTCAACGGCAATGCCGCTGACCTGATGTATGCCTATGCCTCGACGGCAGGCGGCGTGTTCTCTCTGGAAACGGTGGTATCCGATGGGCTGAGCGGCTACAACACAGCGCTCGCGTTGGACGCCGCGGACAAGCCGCATATCGTCATGTACGACTATTCCGCCAACGGCATGGTCTACGCCCGGAAAACGGGTGCGAGCTGGGAAACCTTCAGTATCCCGGACGCGAACGCGCCGACCTTCCCCTCCACGATCACCGCCATAGTGGTGGACCCCACGGGAAAACCATGGATGTACTATCCCACGGGAGCAGGAATACGGCAGGCAAACTTCATCCAATAAGCGGTTCCTTAAAAAATGCGCGGCCCGCCTCCTAAAAAGGCGGGCCAATTTTTTTTCTCCATGGTTCGTCTCTGATCGACGAAATTTGCCCGAGGCATTCTCGTGTTGCCCCCGGGTCCGGCGTCGCGGGTAGGCCCTTAGCCCGTTGCCGCTGTTTTCTCGGCCAACGGGCTGGCCTTCTCCAGGACGGCTCTGACCACGGATCCTTCCGGGCCGACCAGCCCGGGATCTTCGGTCAGAAGGGCCAGGGCGTCCTCGTGCGCGGCCTCGAGAAGTCCGGAGTCCCGGACCGGATCGGCAAAGGTCAGCCGAAGCGCACCCGATTGATCCGTACCGGTTATCTCGCCCGGACCGCGCATTCGCAGGTCCTCCTCTGCGATCGCGAAGCCGTTGGCCGTTTCCTTCATGGCCATGACCCGCTGCCTGCCCTCGTCGCCCAGTTTTTCCGACCATACCAGGAAGCAATAGGATTGCAGGGTGCTGCGACCGACCCGTCCGCGCAACTGGTGCAGGGCCGCCAGACCAAAACGCTCGGCATGCTCGATCACCATACAGGTCGCCTCGGGTACGTCCACACCTACCTCCACGACGCTCGTGGCCACGAGGAAGGAAAGCTCGCCCGCAGTAAAGGCGTTCATGGTGGAACGCTTGATGGCTTCTGGCAGGCGCGCGTGGATCAGCTCGCCCCTGAATTCGGGATACACGTCTCGCGATAGTCGCTCGAACATAGCCTGGGCATCCTTGAGTTCGAGTTTTTCCGAGCGTTCTACCAGTGGATAGACGAAGTAGGCGCGGCGACCGGCGGCAAGTTCCCTGCGTACGAACTCGTAGACCTTGGTCTCGTTACCCTGCCTGGCCAAGTGCGTGATGACTGGCTTGCGCCCGGGCGGCATGGTTCGTATCGTGGATACCGAAAGATCGCCGTATACGGTAATGGCGAGCGTGCGCGGGATCGGTGTGGCGCTCATCATCAGAACGTCCGGACGCGAGCCCTTGGCTCCCATAGCCAATCGCTGGAGTACGCCGAAACGGTGCTGCTCGTCTACTATGACGAAGCGAAGATTTCTGTACGCGACGCCGTCGGAGAAGAGCGCATGCGTGCCTATTGCCAGATCGATCTCTCCGCGTGCGAGGGCTGCCAACAGGGGTTTCCTGGCCGCATCGGCAACGTTGCCGGACAGGAAGGCCAATCGAATCCCCAGCGGCTCCAGGAGCCTTGCCGCGTTGTCGGCGTGCTGACGGGCAAGGAGCTCGGTGGGAGCCATGAAGACCGCCTGTCCGTCGCC
>SPCK01000015.1 GCA_004525355.1 Spirochaetales bacterium | reverse complement strand
CGAAGTGTAACGACGGCGAGCCCGCTTGACACAGCTTCGGCATTTTCGGATGATGCCAACGTGAAAGTCGAACGGCTCAATGTATTATCCATAGAAGCGCTGTATGCCCTCGCGGAGAAAATGGGTCTCGATCTACCACCGTCCCTTGAACGGGTATTCGTAGTCGAGGCTATTATCGAGGCGTACGAAGAGGATAACGAGGATCGCAAGTCTTCAGACGTCGCGGCTATCCACGTCGAGGAGAAGAAATACTCCGGCTCGGAGCTTGACGAGATTGACGCTTCCCTCGATGCAGCGCCCTGCATTGCGAGACGCTATAACGAGACGGTGATCCATTGCATACCACGGGATCCCGAATGGGCTTTCGCCTTCTGGGACGTACGTGAAGATGAGTTCGATGCCCTGTGCTCCTCAGACGGATTTGGAGGCTTTTTCATCAGGGTCATCCAAAATTCAGGCTATGACGGAAAGGGAAGCGCCTCATACGATATCCCGATAGGCGAGAATGATGATCACTGGTACCTGCACATGCCCCAACAGGATACGGCCTACCGGCTGGATCTCTGTGTACGTCATGGCTCGCGCTTCAAGGCCATAGCCCATTCCAACTCAGTACGAACGCCGCGGGCATTGCTGGCCAATTCGCTCGATGATCTTGAGCCGGATGCGGCCGCCTTGGCGGCGCTATCGGCTTTGGACCATCTCCAGATACGAAACGCGCCCCAGCGGCATCCATCGCGCATTCTGAGCGACTTTGAAGACTGATGCGGAGGTCGGCACAGTGGAAACCGGTTCTTTAGCGCTCGTTCTCAACGCACACCTCCCTTTCGTTCGCCAACCGGATTACCCGCGCTACCTTGAAGAACGGTGGCTGTTCGAATCCTTGTCGGAAACGTACCTGCCTCTGCTTCGCTTGTTCGCCCGGCTCGAGGCTGAGCGCATACCATGGAAACTGACTATGGCAATATCGCCGACCGTTTCTGCGATGCTCGGTGACGCTCTCCTCAAGGAACGCTATGCGTCCTGGCTGTGCGAGCAACTTGAACTGGCGGGCAAGGAAATCGAGCGTACCGCTGACGATCCGGTTTTCGGCCCGTTGGCTCGTATGTACGCTGACCTCTATCAGCAAAATTTCGACGACTTTACGGTTCTGCATGGCGGGAACGTCCTCAGCGCCTTTGATTTCTATTACAAAAAAGGGCGCCTGGAGCTGATGACCAGCGGCGCCACGCAGGCCTTCCTGCCCATCTATCGCTCATACCCCGAGACTGTAGCTGCCCAGGTCGAGGCGGCAGTGGTGTCGTTCAGGTCGACCTTCGGAAGATCGCCCTCGGGATTCTGGATGCCGCAGTTGGGTTGGTACCCGGGGGTCGAGGAGATACTGGGAGCATACGGACTGCAATATACGGTTGTCTCGATCCGTGGAGCCATGTTGGGCAAGCCTACTCCGAGGCGCGGATCCTATGCGCCCGTTGCCTGTCCAAACGGATTCAACGCCTTCATCAGGGACGTAGCAGCCACCGAGGCCGTCTGGTCCGAGACCGAGGGCTATCCGTCCGATCCGGCGTACCGCGATTTTTATCGGGACATCGGATTTGACCTGCCCCTCGACTATATCGGACCCTACATCGAACAAAACCAAATTCGCACGTTTACCGGTTTCAAGTACTGGGCCGTGACCGGCCGAGGCATCGAGAAGGTCCCGTACAATCCAGATCTGGCCGCGGCGAAGGCGGTGGAGCATGCTGAAAACTTCCTGTACAACCGGACTCGCCAGGCGCACAAGGCTGCTGCGCACATGGATAGACCGCCCCTCATGGTGGCTCCCTACGATGCCGAACTGTTCGGCCATTGGTGGCACGAGGGCATACAGTGGCTGGAGGCTCTATTTCGAAAGGCTCAGGACACGTCAGAGCTACGTCTCGTATCACTGGCTGAATACCAGCGGGCATACCCCGAGAATTTCGAATCGGTACCCGAGCTTTCGTCGTGGGGGGATGGCGGATACGCCGGCATCTGGCTCGAGAAAGCCAATGACTGGGTGTATCGCCATTGCTTCAAGATGATCGAGCGCATGATCGAGCTGGCTGAGCGCTTTCCCAATGAAAGCGGCCTGCGCGAGCGGGTGCTCAATCAGGCGACCCGCGAGGTGCTGCTGTCCCAGGCCTCGGATTGGCCCTTCCTGCTGCGTTCGGGGAAATCCGGATCCTTCGCCCGCAAACAGGTCGAGGACGCGGTTACCAATTTTACCCGTATCTATGAAATGCTGTGCGCCAATACCGTCGGAACCGAATGGCTGACTCGTCTTGAAAAGCGCAACAATCTCTTCCCGGATATCAATTATCGAATATTCCGGAAAAAGCGATAGAGTACACAGCATTTCCGGAGGCAAAGCGGTGAGGCTCAGTGCACTGTTCAGGCCGCCTCGTCGCTTTCTGGTTTCGAACATGGACACACTTGCGCCGCTTATCGTGAGGCTGCGATTACAGTCGTTGCCCGGGTATGGCGCCTGTACATTCCCATACCGGGCGGGGCAGTTCGCCTTCGTTCGGGTCGGAGCCCCAGGGCTGTCCCGAAGGTACCGCTCCCTGACGATGGTCTCGTCTCCTGAATCGGGCGACGCGGTATCATTCATGGTCGGGGCGAGCGACGACTGGAGTCTGGGCCTCGTCGATGCCGCCGAAATCTTTCCCGGCTCCGATGCCCGAAACCCCTGGGCGGCAGATATCATCGGCCCCTGCGGCAGATTCACGCTTGAAGATCGGATGCCAGCGGGTTGCGAAAGTGGCCCTCTTGTGTTCCTCGCGGAAGGTCTTGGCGTGGCGCCATTCTTGTCCATGGCACTGACCTTGGCCGCACGAGGAGAACACCGCCGCGTGCTGATCCTCTGGGCGGCACGGACCCGTCAGGAACTGGCGTGCCTTGATGACCTGATTGCCTTGACCCAAGCCAATCCGTCGATCAGCACCATACCCATCCTTTCTCATGATCCCCTTTGGAATGGCCGGCGCGGAACCCTGGACAGGGCTACCCTCACTGAGCTCGTCGGCCCGGAACTGGCTGATTCCCGAAGTACGTTCTGGATCGGTGCTGCCGGGGCCTTGACCGCGTCCGTGAGGCGTGCACTCGGGGAACTGGGTATACCGAGACGGCGAATTCGCTATCAGCCGTCGTTCCTGCAGGAGGAGGATGTCGTATGACTACGAACGCGCTCAGGAAACTCAAGACCCTCGGCATGGAAGTAGAGACCAGGGAATACGCCGTGGACGAACATGATCTGTCGGCCGTAGCGGTCGCTTCCAAGCTGGGAATAGATCAGGATATGGTATTCAAGACGCTGGTCGTGGTCGGGGATCGAACCGGCCCTTTCATGTGCGTCATACCGGGCTCGGCTGAGTTGGACCTCAAGAAGACCGCCCGGGCAAGCGGCGACAAGTCAGTCGCGATGTTGCCGATGCGGGAACTTGAACCATTGACCGGGTACGTACGGGGCGGTTGCTCCCCAATCGGTGCCAGGAGGAAGTTGCCGGTATTCCTGGACGAGACAGCGCAGCTGTGGGATCGCGTGTCCGTCAGCGCGGGAACGCGCGGATTGCAGATGCTGCTCACTCCGTCGGACTTGGCGCTCGCCGCCGAGGCGGCATACGCGGATCTCGTCAAGCGATAGGAGGATGCAGGAATAGTCGGTTACCGTTCTGGCATCCCAGTGTTGGCTCCCAGGACGGCTTCCCGCCATCCTGGGCGTACAATTCCGTTTCTTTCAGGATCCAATACCCTCGACGGCGTCGTGCAGAAGCTCGCTCACGGTCGGATGGGGAAATACTGCGTTCTGCAGATCATGGATGGTTGCTCCGTTCATTATAGCGTACTGCATCCCCCAGATCATTTCTCCTGCGTACGGGGAAACGATAGTGGCGCCAATAATCCGTCCGTCGGCTTTGGCCGCGAGAATCTTGCACATTCCGTGAGCCGCAAGGCCGTTCTCCGCCAGGAAACGACCGTTTGCCCGTGCGGGGAGCGATGACTTGGAGTATTCGATACCCGAGGCCCGTGCTTCCGCTTCGGTCAACCCGACACCGGCGGCTTCCGGTTCGCCATAGACCACCCAGGGCAACGCCTTCCACGGAATTTCAGATTCCTTCCCGGCTATTGTATCCGCCACGGCCCGCCCCATCGTGCTGGCAGAGTGGGCCAGAAGGGAGCGGCCGGTCACGTCGCCTATCGCCCAGACGCCCGGAACGTTTGTGCGGCAGGTGTCGTCGACCGCGATACCTTGCGGGGAAAACGACACGCCGGCGGATTCCAGGCCGATTCCCCTGACGTTCGGCTTGCGGCCCGTAGCCATCAGGATCAGCTCGCCCGATGCCATGGTTTCAGCACCGTTCTTCCCGTAGAAAACCTGGCTGCCTTCGATATGCGTAACGGTTGCCCCGGTAACCGTCGTCACGCCTTTGAAGGACCGTTTGAAGACCCCGGTCGCTTCCGCGTCCATGAAGGGCAGGATTTCCGGCAGCATCTCGATGACCGTTACCGGGATTCCCAGCGCCGAGAAATACGTAGCGAACTCGATGCCGATGACGCCGCCGCCTATGATGACAAGGTCGCGCGGCATGGAGGCGATGTTCAGTATCTCGTCGCTGGTGACTACGGCGGGGTTATCCTGAGTTCCCGGTATGGGAGGCTTGGCAGGACTGGACCCGGTCGCGATGATGATATGCCGCGCCTCGATAACTGCGCCTGTTTCTCGGATCAGAATGGAACCAGGCGAGGTCAACTCGCCTGTCCCCTTGATTACCTCGACAACGTGCTTTTTCATCAGGAAGTCGATATTCGCCACAAGCCGGGTTACTGTCTGGTTTTTCCATTGCATGGCCGCCGCAAGGTCGTATTCCACGCCGGCGACCTTTATGCCCATGGGGGCCGATTCCAGGGCATGACGATAGCGCTTGGCTCCGGCCAGGAGGCTCTTGGTAGGAATGCAGCCGCGGTTGAGGCAAGTCCCGCCAAGGGCATCCATCTCGACCAGCGCGACGGAAAGCCCCAGGGAGCCGGCCCGTTCGGCCGCCACATATCCCCCCGGACCGCCTCCGAGAATGGCGATATCGTACATGAGTTCCTCCTTTTTGCAGCGAGCGACGGATGCGCCAAACTATCGCATACAACCCGCAAGGACATAGTGGCGACAGGCCGGCGCTCGAGTCAACTGTGCCGCAGGATATCGGCCGTAAATTCATCTGAACGATCATACCCGGCTGAACGCAAGGCGGCTTGAAATCGTGTTTTAAAAAGGATCAAGCCATAGGCGGCTGTCCCGCTTTACGACCCGGTCGCCTTGAGGGTATAGTTCCGTTAGTATGTCGTTCGTCCACCTCCACAATCACACGGATTATTCCCTTCTCGACGGGGCCGCGAGCATCGCGAGTCTCGTGGCGCGCGCCAAGGTCCTGGGCATGCCGGGAATGGCCATAACCGACCACGGGAATCTCTTCGGAGCCCTGAAATTCTACAAGGAATGCAGGAAAGCCGACATCAAGCCCATCATCGGGAGTGAATTCTACGTAGCGGGGGCGAGCCGCAAGGAAAAAACTGGTACGGAGGGTGGCAACAAGTACTACCACCTGATCCTTCTCGCAAAAAACGAAACCGGGTACCGCAACCTGGTGATGTTGTCCTCGCTCTCCTTTACCGAGGGCTTCTATTACAAGCCGCGCATCGACTGGGAACTCCTGGAACGTCACCACGAAGGACTCATCTGCTCGACTGCCTGCATCGCCGGCGAAGTGCCACAGTTTATCCTTCTTGGCAGGATGGTGGATGCCGAGCGCGTCGCGGGGCGCTATCGCGAACTGTTCGGACCGGAGAATTATTTCCTCGAAATGCAGGATCACGGCATGGACGAGGAGGCGCGCGTCAACCGCGAACTGATTCCACTGGCCTCGCGGCTGGGGATTCGCCTCATAGCCACCAACGACATCCATTACCTGGAAAAAAGCGATGCCGCCGCGCATGACACCATGCTGTGCGTAGGCACCAATCGCAAGGTCGGAGATGTCTCGCGGATGCGTTTCCCGTCGCCGGAATTCTACATGAAAACCCCCGAGGAGATGGCAAGGCTGTTCCGCGAGGTCCCCGAAGCGATTTCCAATACCCTGCTGGTAAACGAGATGATCGACCTGACCATCTCCCTGCCGGGTCCCATGCTTCCGGATTACGACATCCCGCAGAGCTACTGCACCGATAACGATGTGGCCGCAGCCCCGGAGGTGGACAGGGTGAGCGCTTTCGTCGCGGCGATGGATGACGAGGACGTCTGCAAGCCGAATCCGCGCTACGGCAAGGTACCCACGGCGGAACTCGCTCCGGATGTACGGGCTACCCTTGCCGTACGCCTCCGGGATCCGGTCACCCGGTATTTCATTTTCAGCACTAACCGGGGCCTTGAGAAGCGCTATTCATCGCCGTCTACAGACATCCTGGAACGGCTGGATTACGAGCTTGCAACCATTATCCTCATGGATTTCGTGGGCTACTTCCTGATCGTGGCGGATTTCATCAACTGGGCCAAGGATCGCGACATACCGGTCGGACCGGGCCGCGGTTCGGGCGCAGGATCCATCGTCGCCTATTCCCTGCGCATTACGGACATCGATCCCCTGCGTTACAATCTCCTGTTTGAACGCTTCCTGAATCCCGAGCGCGTTTCCATGCCCGACTTCGACGTCGACTTCTGCTACGAGCGGCGGGGAGAGGTCATCGATTACGTCACGCAAAAATACGGCGACGACCGCGTGGGGCAGATCATCACCTTCGGGACGCTCAAGGCCAGAGCTGTCATCAAGGATGTTGCGCGCGCGCTGGACATATCGATCGATGAATCGAACATGATCAGCAAGCTCGTACCAGAGGATCCAAAGATGACCCTCAAACTGGCCTTCGATCAGGAACCCAAGCTGGCCGAGCTGGCGGAGAATCCCCGCTATGCCGAGCTGTTCGAAGTGGCGCGCAAGCTGGAGAACAAGAATCGACACTCGAGCCTGCACGCCGCGGGCATCGTCATCGGGAAAACGAAACTCTCGGACTATGTGCCCCTGTACAAGGATGCCAAGACCGGCATCGTCGCTACGCAGTACACGATGGACCAGTTGGAGGAATGCGGTCTGGTCAAGATGGATTTTCTTGGCCTGAAGACGCTCACCCTGGTCAATAACGCCGTGAACCTCATTCGCAAGCGTGGCATCGAGGTGGATCCGGATACGTTTCCCGAGGACGACAAGAAGACGTTTGCCATGCTTGGCGAAGGCAAGAGTACCAGCGTGTTCCAATTCGAATCTGATGGCATGCAGGGCATACTCAAGCAGGTCAAACCCAGCCGGATCGAAGATCTGATTGCCTTGAACGCGTTGTATCGACCCGGACCCATGGACAATATTCCGCAGTTTGTCGATTGCAAGTGGGGCAGGCGCCCGATCACCTATCCAGCCCCGTCACTGAAAAAATATCTCGAGGAAACCTACGGCGTCATCGTGTACCAGGAGCAGGTGATGCAAGTGGCGCAGGAGATCGCAGGATACAGCCTTGGTCGCGCCGACCTGCTGCGCCGTGCCATGAGCAAGAAAAAGCCCGAGGTTCTGGCCAAGGAGGAAGCGCCCTTCGTTGCAGGGGCCGTCGCGCGCGGCTACTCGGAGCAGACGGCCAAGGAGATATTCGAAATCCTCGTGCCCTTCGCCGGCTACGGCTTCAATAAAAGCCATGCCGCGGCATATTCCGTTCTGGCTTACCAGACTGCCTGGCTCAAGGCCAATTACCCCGCCGAGTACATGGCCGCCAACCTGACCAACGAGATCAACGACACCAAGAAGCTGACCCAGTACATCGCGGAAGCACGGTCGATGGGTATCGAAATCCTGCCGCCGGACGTAAATCGCTCAGAGAGCAGGTTCACCGTGTCCGATGGGCAGATCGTGTACGGCCTGATCGGCGTCAAGGGAGTGGGAGAGGGCGTGGTCGCCGACATCATTGCCGAGCGCGGGAAGAACGGTCCGTTCGCTGATTTCATCGATTTCCTCGAGCGCGTAGGTACCCGGAGCATCAACAAGCGCATGCTGGAAACACTGATCCAGGCAGGCTGTTTCGATTCGCTGGGTTACAAACGAGCCCAGTTGGGCATCAACCTCGAGAGGGCGTACGACTACGCGCAGAATAAACAGGAAGCGGGGGCATATGGCCAAGTCAGCCTTTTTGAAGGAACCAGCGAGGAGGAATTCCCCCCGTTCCGTTTTGACCCCGCGGAAGAATGGCCGCGGACCGAACTCCTGCGCGTAGAAAAACAATTGCTGGGCTTCTACTTCTCCGGCCATCCATTGGACGAGTACGAGGATCTGTATCGCCGTTCCTGTGATGTCGATTTCGCACACCCCGAACGATCCAGTCCGGACAGGGTCTATACCCTGATAGGGCAATTGATCGAGTATCGCGAGATCCTGACCAAGCGCGGCCGGAAGATGGCTTTCGGCAAGGTGGAAGGTTACGAGGGTTCCATGGATATCGTGGTTTTCAGTGATACCCTCGACCGTAACCCCGGACGTTTCGAACTGGATTCCATTGTGTTCCTGCGGGGCAAGGTCGATACAGACCGGGAAACCCCCAGCTTCAAGGTGGAAGAATTCGCCGAGCCGCTGGATCTCAAGGAAAAAAGTTATCGGGACGTACACATTGCGCTGAACGCGGTACAACGGAAAGAGGACCTGGAAGGGCTGCGCGACGTGTTGTTCGCGTCAAGTGGTCAATGCGGGGTCGTCCTGCACGTGCAATCGGGAGATGTCAGGGTACCTGTCCGGGCCCACGCGCAGATTTCATGCGCTCCCAAGGAAGACGTGCTGAACCGGATACGCGATACTCCGGTCGTTGCCGACCTATGGCTGGATTGAGAACCGGCTAGTCCTCACAAGCGGCTATGAGCGAACCCGCCTTGGGACTGTCTCCCGGTTTGATGCCTGCCATGAGGAGACCCAGTGTCTGAATATCCGTGTCCTGCCTGGCGAATATTCCCATTATCTGCCCCTCGTACATTACGGCGATGCGATCCGACAGCTCATAGAGTTCATCCAGATCCTCGGAAATGAGGAGTATGGCCATGCCCGCGTCGCGCTGGACAAGGAGCCGTTGATGGATGTATTCCGAGGCTCCAATATCCACTCCCCGGGTGGGCTGGGCTGCGATGAGTACGGTAGGCTTGCGTGACAGCTCCCTTGCCATGATGAGTTTCTGGATATTGCCGCCGGATAGATTCTTGATGGGTGTTTCGAGGCTGGGAGTCTTGACGGCAAAGTCGTGGACCAGCTTCCCCGCGTGGACGGCCATCTTTTTAAAGTCGAGGAAAATACCCTGGCGAAAAGCCTTGTCCTTGTGGTCGTGCAGGAATACGTTTTCCAGCACGGAAAAGTCGTTGACTGCCCCGTCTCGCATGCGCTCCTCGGGTATGATCGCCATGCCGCGGGAAATACGCTCGTTGAGACTCATTCCGGCGACATCGGCTCCATTCAGCAGGATGTTGCCCGAGTCCGCTTTGCGCACGCCGATGAGGCACTCTGCCAGCTCAAGCTGCCCGTTTCCCGATACGCCGGCTATTCCGAGTATCTCGCCCGCCTGCACCGCGAGGTTTATACCGGCAATTGTCTCTACGCCGCGATCGCCAGAGGCTCGAAGATCGCGTATTGAAAGCCGCTCAATACCGGGTGTGTACCCGCGATGCTCGAGTGCCTTGAGTTCCCTGCCCACCATCATTTTGATGAGCTCGTTGCGTTGCACTCCGGCAGCGGGGCGCGTGCCCATTCGTCGCCCGTCGCGCAAAACGGTGATGCGGTCGCAGAGCGCCGTGACCTCATGGAGCTTGTGGGATATGAACACGAGGCCGTGGCCCTCATGCACCATTTTGCGGAGCACGACGAAAAGGTCGTCCACCTCCTGCGGCGTCAGCACGGCTGTTGGCTCATCCAGGATGATAACGCTGGCTCCATGAGAGAGCGCCTTGATGATCTCGACGCGCTGTTGCTCTCCTACCGACAGGTGGCCCACAAGGTCGTGCGGGTTGACCTTGAGCCCGTAATCAGCTGAAAGCTGGCAGATCCGCTCGGTTACTCTATCCAGGTCCAGGACGAAGCCCTTGCTGGATTTCTGGCCCAGCGCCACGTTCTGCGCCACGGTCATGGTGGGTACCAGCATGAAATGCTGGTGAATCATGCCGATTCCCGCGTCCAGCGCGTCAGCGGGGGAACGGAAGCGTCTCTCGACGCCATCGATGAAGATGGCGCCTTCGTCAATTGGGTACATGCCATAGAGCATTTTCATGAGCGTGCTCTTGCCCGCCCCGTTTTCCCCGAGGAGGGCATGCACTTCGCCGGCGCACAGGTCGAAGTCGACGCGGTCGCAGGCAAGTACTCCGGGGAAGCGCTTGACGATTCCTTTCATCTCGATCCGCTGAATCATGCCGGCCATCGCTACCTCCACTATGGCATGGGAGCGGGAGGGCTCTTGGCAGAGCCACTCCCGCTATTTTTTGAACTCTGGGTATCCTCGCAGGATCAGGGCATGGCCTTGATGGCACCGCTTTTGATTGCCTGGATGGCGGCTTCGGCCTTTGCCTTGACGGCCGCGGGAATTGTGTACGAAGGATTGTAGGCGATCTTGAGACCACCGTTTGCCAGGGTCAGCACGTAGGCGTCGCCGCCAAGTTTGCCAGACTTTTGGTTGGCTATGATGTCCTTGATCATACCGGTCCAGTCATACACCTGGGAGGCGACTACGAGTCCGGAAGCCAACGGCGCCTGGTCGGCCTGGGTTCCAAACCATAGGACGTTTCCGGCTTCCTTGGCCGCGCCGATGGAGCCGACCACCGATTGCGACGATCCGGTGAGGGCTCCGGCGCCGCTGGCGATGTGGGTCTTGGCCGCCGCGGTCATCAGGGCCACATCGGAGAAGCTGCCCGTCCAAGTCTTGGAAATGGTGATGCGGGCGTCCGTGGCGGTCACGCCGTTCACGAAACCGATGATGTATGTCTTGGCGTCGCCCACTTCGACGGGGCCGGTAACGCCGATTTTACCTGTCTTGGTAAGGAGAGCGGCGAGGACGCCGTTGACGTATCCACCCTGCTCGGCGGCGGCGGTATAGGCGTACACGTTGGGCAGACCGAAGGTATTCACGTCGGTACCCCAGGCGAATACGGTGGTGGGGAAGTCCGGTGCAATCTCCCGTATGCTGGATCCGTACTGCGAGCCATGGCCGATGACGATGTCAAAGCCCTGGCTGGCGTAATCGCGGAGCGCGGAAGCCGCGTCCGGAACGTTGAACATATTCTCGGAATACTTCAGCTCCAGCTTGGAGGGACCGCCCATCTCGGCCTGAATCTTGAGCAAGGCGGACCACATGGACTGGCTGAAGGCCAAATCCGTGGTTGCGCTGGGCATGACAACCGCAATGCGCAAAGGTTTGGCCGCTCCGGTGGCCCCTGCTTCCTTGTCGCCCACGGCGAAGGCCGTCGAGGCGACGACCGCGAGGAGCAGGAAGGCTACGAAAATTCTGTTCGACTTCATGCTGTTCTCCTTGATTGATCACAGAGTACGCCGTATATATACGGCTGGCTATTGCGTGGGGGCAACGCCCCTCTTATGGCATTGATTGAGCATGCGCCTATGCGCAACGCGCTTCAATCGGTTGTTGAAATAGCCCGATGCTATTTCCCGACAACCGTTGCTATGCTCGCAACCGTGCGGTTTGCTCCGCTATAGCAACGCATATGAAGTGTTGAAAACACCACCAGCGCGGATTTTCAACACCGAGCTAGTTCTCTCCCCTGAAAAACTGCTTGTTGAGGGCCGCAGGCTGTTTGCCTCGATTCACGCTTATTGTGAGAACGATAATGGTGAGTATATAGGGTAGCATGACAGCGAGGCTCGCAGGCACCTGGATACCCAGCACCTGCAACCAGAGCTGAGCTGAAGTGGCAAAGCTGAAAAGCAATGCGCCGCCCAGCACGCCTATCGGGCTCCAGCCACCGAAATACACGAGTGCCACGGCGATGAAGCCCTGCCCGGCGGTCAGGTTGTCCTGAAATAGGTTGGCGACGGAAATCGAAAGCGCCGCGCCTGCTACGCCGGCAAGAATGGCGCCCAGGCACACGCTGAAATACCGTATCCGGTTGACATTGATGCCCACAGAGTCCGCAGCCGCCGGATTTTGACCTACGGCCTTGATCTTGAGACCCAGGGTCGTCTTCTCCAGTATCCACCAGGACACTGGCACAAGAAGGAAGGCGGCGTATACAAGGAAGTTATTGCGGAAGAGTATCGGACCAAAGAAGGGAATATCGCCCAGGAGCGGTATCTTGATGGGCGCAAAGCCCGATACGGTCTTGACGGTACCGACAAGCACCTTGAAAAGAAGACTAGACATGCCGAGGCCGAATATTTGCAAGCCAATGCCGCTTATGCCCTGTTGCGCTTTGAGTGTAACGCTCACGAGGGACATGATCAGACCCATCAGGAGACCGATGAACATGGCAAGCAGCAATCCCAGCCAGACGTTGCCGGTCAGGAGTACCGCGTAGAACGCGAAGAAGCCGGCAAGGAGCATGATGCCATCCACGCCCAGGTTCACGACTCCCGACAATTGCGAGAAGGTCTCACCCAGGGCCGCGAAGAGGAAGGGTGTCGACAGCGCTATCATGGTGCGGAGCACGCCGGAAAGCACCTCAAAGGAGAAGATGTTGGTCATGCCTGCGTCTCCTTCGTCGGGCTTACCACCATAGTCGCCGTTTTGCGTTTTTTGATTATTTGATGTATCCAGAGTGCCGAGCCGGATACGAACAATACGATGAGGCCGAGGATGGCATTGATAAGTGCCGACGGTATCTGCACGGCGCGCTGCATGGTGTTGGCACCGACGAGGAGGCCGCCAAAGAGAACGGAGGCCGGTACGACCCCCAACGGGTGGAGGCTCCCGAGGAGCGCCGCTACTATGCCCGTAAAGCCATACCCGCCGGTCAGACCCTCCAGGATGCGGCGGTGCACGCCCATGACCTCGATGACGCCCGCCAGGCCGGAAAGGCCGCCGGCCAATGTCAGGGACAGCATCTGATTGAATGGTACGTTGATGCCCGAGTAGTGCGACGCCTGTGGGTTCAGCCCGACGGCTCGTATCTGGTAGCCGATAGTTGTCCTCCAGAGGAATATGTAGACGGCGACTGCGAACGCAAGCGCCACGTACACGCCCGAGTGGAGCATTGTGCGGGGTACGAGCCGAGCGAGCCATGCGCTCTCGGGCAGCCGTGCCGATTGGGCCAGAAAGGTGCCGGCCTTGATGCCCTCGGGGTCCATCATTGGACCCTGCAGGAGGAAGTTCAATAGCTGGAGGGCTATGGAGTTCATCATGATGGTACTCAGGATCTCGTTCACCTTGAAGCGGGCTTTCAGCATGCCAGGTATGAATCCCCAGAAAGCTCCTGCAAGGAAACCCGCAGTCATGCATGCTGGAATGAGTACGACTTTTGGCAGGTCGGGAAAGGTGAGGGCCATCCAGGTGCCGGCTATCGAGCCCAGAATGATCTGTCCTTCGCCGCCCACGTTGATGACGCTCGCCTTGAAAGCTATACAGACACCCAAGCCGACGAGGAGGAGCGGGGTCGCCTTGACGAGGCTCTGGGACAGTCCATTTATCGAGCCAAAAGCACCCTGGAGCATCGCGCCATAGGCTACGATGGGATTAGTCTTGAGGAGCAGGAGAACGAAAGCGCTGATGAAAAGGGCGGCGAAAACGCCAAGGAAAGGAAAAGAAGTACGAAGCATGAACTCGAACCAATCGCCTTTGCCATGCTCATGATCGGTTGAAGTGGTCCTGGGAAGCCTGATCCTCATGAACATGCCCCTTGCATTTCAGGTGAATGGTAAAAAGACTAAGGCAGTTTGATTACGTCGTCAAGAAAATACACGCAAGTGCGAGGGAAGGAAGCGGCATGGCACCTGTATGTGCAGGCTGTGAGGTTGCAGTCTATTCAAGGAGTTGTATCCGATCCACCATGTTTGCGCCTATGTCGGCGAGTTTTGCGCAGCCGGTCATCACCATGGCTTCCACCAGCTCGGCCTTGACTTTCTCCAAGTAGAGCCTCACGCCCTCGGCGCCGCCGCCGTAAACGGCGTAGGTAAAGGGACGACCGATCAGGACGCCGTCCGCGCCGAGCGCGAGCGCCTTGAATACGTCCAGGCCCGTCCGGAATCCGCCATCTATCAGGATGGTCATCGAACCACCCACCGCGTCAACGATGGAAGGTAAAACTTCGATTGTTGATGGAGTCTCGTCCAGGACCCTGCCGCCGTGGTTGGAAACGACGATCCCACTGGCACCTGCCGCCAGAGCCTTGCGTGCGCCCTCGGGCGTCATGATGCCTTTCAGGATGAAGGGCATGGGTACGGAATCCGCGATCGCGGCGAGCGCTTCAACGG
>SPCK01000061.1 GCA_004525355.1 Spirochaetales bacterium | reverse complement strand
GGCCTGAATGACCGTGTTGGCATCATCGAGGCTCAGCTTGGCTTCGGGTTTGTTCATGGAGTCCTTGATGCCTTGAAGGAACGCACCGAAGTCGATAGCTACCTTGGTATCCTTGAGGCTCGATCCGACGGCAACACCGAACGCGTAGCTTGAATCGGCTTTGGTAGGCGCTTCAAGTACCGTCTTGCTGGGACCCGAGTATGAGCAGGAAAAGGCGATGAGGGCGGCGGCAAGGGCCGCGATGATGGTCTTCTTCATGATCCGTCCGTTCTGGGTATGATGCGGCGATCGCCGCCTGAGAGGGCGAAAAACGCCGGAGCCCCGCTGACGGGGGCCGCGCCTGCAATAATAGGTCAAATCGTGCCCCTGCGACAAGCCTCCAGCATGAATGGTCGGGCTGGCATAGGGTATCCTTTCGTTGCCATGCTGAGCATCTGAAGGTCAGCCCGCGTTCGATTTATTCAGGCGACGGGCCCGCTCGCGATCCGCCGAAGCGATGAGGGCCCGGTAGCAGATTGCACCCGCGATTGCCACGGCGGCGTACACGACAAAGCCGGCGGCCAGGCCGAGCGCGGCGGCCACGTTGGACATGATGAATGGAAAGACGAACGCGCCTACGCCGCCGCCGGTGGATGCCAGCCCGGTCGCCTCGCCCTGACGGTCGGGGAAGGCGCCGGCGACAATGCCGATCACCAGCGGGTAGACGCTCGATGACGACAACCCCGCCAGCGCTACCGCCGCCCACGCGACGGGGAGGGCGGATTCACCGATGAAGGCGGTAACGGCCAGGAGCGCGTAACTGCCGACCATGCCGAGGGACAGGATGCCCAGGAGCATTCCGGGTCTGGTTCGTGGAAAGGCCAGCGGAATGCCCACCCGACCGGCCAGGAGTCCGAACCAGAAAACGGAAACGACCATGGCGGCGGTAGCGGGACTGGCGCGCAGTATCCGAACGAAGAATTCCGCAGACCAATTGCTCAACCCATACTCCGCGCCGACGTACAGGAGCAGGGACAGGGCGCCCAGCCAGTAGGCGGATTTCCTTGCGAGGCTGTGATTCCTGTGTCCGGTACCGGCTCGAGGCGCTTCCCGGCCCAAGGCGGCGAAGGGCAGGGCAAACGTTACGGCTATCATGACCGCGAACAACGCCGCCAGTATCCGGAAAGCGGTCTGCCATGGAGCCCCCGAGGCGATCAGCACTCCGGCCAATACGGGACCCAGCACGGCGCCGACGGCAAACGCGCCGTGGATTAGGCTCAACGTTTTTCCGGCCGATTCTTCTGTGCTCATGCGAAGCACGGACCAGTTGGCCGATACTTCGATGAATCCCTGGCCGGCGCCGACGCAGGCGAACAGGATCAGGTTCGGCACCAGGCCGGGTACGGTTCCGAAGAGGGTCAGCCCGAGCGTATCGGCCGCGAAACCCAGGGTAAGGGCCGCCCGCGCACCAAGCCTTCCTATGACCGTTCCCGCCACGTACGAAGCGATGAAGAACGCTATGGATCCGGCGGCGAGAACAAGTCCCACGCCGCGGTAACCCCAGGAAAAATCGTCCAGGATCCGGGGCAATACCGCCCCGATGACCGTAGTGGAGACGCCGAAGAGAAAGAACGCCCCGAATACGGCCGCGTAAATGGAGCGGGAATTTTTTCGGATAGTATCCATAATATGGGGGATACTGGCACGCAATGTACTTGAGGTCAAGCCGACCGACTCACGTGCACTTGCGGTTCGGGAGCATTACGGGTAGGCTCGCCGTATGAACGCTTCTCCACCCGCCGCTCCCTTTGATGCCCTGGATCCCGGACTCGTCGTTGAGTCCGTGGAGGAGGCGTTCGGGCTCCGCCTGGACGGGTACTGGTTTTCCTATCCAAGTTACGTCAACCGCGTGTACGGCCTGCGGGATGAGGACGGACTTGAATACGTGGTGAAATTCTACCGTCCGGGGCGATGGGACGAGGCGACGATACGGGAAGAGCACCGTTTTATTTTCCAGCTTGCCGCCGCCGAGGTACCGGTGGCGTCTCCGATATGCGACGGCGAGGGTGAAAGTCTGCAGGCCCTGGTGCTGGAGGACGACGACGGGCGCGAGACGATCTATCCCTTCGGCCTCTTTCCCAAGCGCGGAGGCCGTACGTTCGACGCCGACAATGACGGTGACTGGCGGCGGCTGGGTTCGCTGGCCGGGCGTATCCATGCCGTCGGCCGACTCGAAGCGGCGCTGTCCCGTCCGGTGTTCGAGCCAGGCGTCCTGGATACCTACGCGCGAGAACTGCTCGATCCCGGGCTGGTATATCCCGACTGCGCCCATGATTTTCAGGATGCCTGCGCGGCTGCCTCCGCTATCCTCGATCCGGTACTCGGGGGCGCGCAGCGCATGCGTATCCATGGCGACTTTCATCGCGGCAACATCCTGGACCGCGGCGGTGAAGGGCTTCTGGTCATCGATCTCGACGATATGGCCATGGGGCCTGCCGTCCAGGATCTGTGGTTGCTCCTGCCTGGCCACGCGCGTGAATGCGGGCGGCAGTTCGAACTGATCCTGGAGGGTTACGAGGAGTTCTCCGACTTCAATCGGGCGGAGCTGTCCCTGATCGAACCGCTTCGGGTACTGCGTATGGTCCGATTCCTCGCATGGCAGGCCCGTCAGCGTTCCGATGCCGGTTTCAGCCGGGCCTTTCCCGATTGGGGAAGCAAGTCGTTCTGGATAAAGGAGCTCGAGGACCTGCGGGACCAGCTCGGGGAGCTTGAGCCGTAGCGCCTATCGGGAATTTTCTTGCGCGCGCACTGATTCCGGCCTATGCTCGCCGGAAGCGAGGAACGTCATCATGAGCAACTCCGAGAATTCAGCTACCATAGATACACCTGCAAGCCTTGCCACGATCGCCAGCTACGGCGCAGGGAAATTTCTGGCGGAATTCTTGACCGGCGGGTTCGCGGCGCTGGTATTCAAGTTCTACGAGACCGAGGTGGGTCTTTCCGCCGGTTTGGTGGCCGCGGCCGTAATCATATACTCGGTATGGAACGCGGTGAACGATCCGTTGATCGGTTTCTTTACCGCCCGCCCCACGCGCCTTACCGCACGGTACGGCCGGCGTTTCCCCTGGATCATGGCCGGATCGTTGACCTGCGCGGGGGCGTTCATCCTGGTGTTTGCTCCTCCCGCTGGATTACGTGACGTCGGCCTCTTCGTCTGGTTCCTGGCTGCCATCTGCCTGTACGACGCCCTGTACTCAACCTGGGAACTCAATTACCAGTCCGTGTTTCCCGATCGTTTCCGGGGAGCCGGTGAACGCGCCCGCGCAGCCGGCATAGGAACGGTGATTGGCGTACTTGGAATAGCCGCGGGCGCCATCGTCCCAACGTTCATCATCCGCTATGGCGATCCCGGCTCGTACGCCCTGAACGGCATCGTATTCGGAGCCGCCGCGATAGCGCTCGCGTTATTGATGGCGCCGGGAGTACGCGAAACGCCGGCCATGATTCGGCGCTATGTTGATCAGGAGAAAGCCCGCGTTGAAGCTCCGTCATTCTGGAAGCTACTGCGGCAGGCGTTCAAGGTGCGGAACTTCATGGCGTTCATCCTGCTGTATTTCTTCTATCAGTCCGCCATGCTTTCCATGACCGCGTCGATTCACTATGTAGGAGACTATATTCTCGGGCGCAGCACAACTCTGATCTTCGCGGGCATGCTGGCGGGAGCCCTGGTTTCGGTGCCGTTGTGGCTCCTTATTGGCCGGAATGTACGGAGCAGGCAAACTTTACTGACGGCCGCCGCCGTCGCCATGGCGGCTCTATCGCTGCCGCTACTGTTTGTACGCACGTATTCGGGGTTTACGCTTGCGATGTTCTTCTGGGGACTCGCCTTCGGCGGATTTTGGCTCATGATGACGCCCGCGATGGCCGACGTGATCGACGAGATCGTCGTGCTTTCGGGGTCTCGCGACGATGGCGTCGTGCTCGGTTTTCGCGCCTTTTTCGGCCGCCTGGCCTACGCTACCCAGGCGCTTTCTTTCTGGGCGGTACACAGCCTGACCGGCTTCGCGGAGAATCCCCGATCGGCCGGCGCGTTGTGGGGAGTGCGAATACACCTGGCGCTCATCCCGGCTATCCTGCTGGTTGTCGGGGTCATCCTGTTCCTGAGGTTGAATACGATGAATGCCGACAAGGCCGTGGCCTGCAGACAGGAGCTGGCTGACCGGGGTCTGTAGCGCGCGATGGCCCCGGAAACGCCGGCGCTTCAATGATCCAGTATCTGTTCCAGGCTCTTGGGAAAGAGATGCTTGAGCCTTTCCAGGTCTTCCTGTGTAACCATTGACTCACGCTCAAAAGCCAGGTTCTTGTTGACGCCGCTGAGCTTGTGTATCAGGCTGTAGATTATGAAGGTGAAAATCTTGAGGCCAGCCTTCGAATTTTCCTTGCAGTAGGTGAACAGCGGGTCACGGGACAGGTTGACCAGGCGAATCGGCGTCCGCGCGATGACGCTTGCCGTCCTGCGCACATCGACGAAAATTGACGTCTCGCCGAACACATCGCCTTTTTCGACACTGGAAACCCGGATGTTTTCCCGCTCCTTGCCCCGTATCATGATGTCGACCGAACCTTCCAGCAGGATGTAGAGGTAAGGGCTGACAGAATCCTCCGTGACGATGGATTCCCCGGGTTCATACTCCCAGTGCTCGCATATATCAATAATATGCTTGAGTTCATCCACCGAGAGGCTTTGCAGGATAAGCGTATCGCTGAGCTCATCCATCATTAGTTCGCGTTTGACGGGAATCTGGCGCATAATGTACTCCGGTCGCAGGGGGTAGTGCAGGATGGGAATATCTATTGAAAGTGTACTACGCGACCGAGGGCTTATCAAGAAAAAAAGACTTCCGGGAAAGGAGGATGAACCCGGAAGTCTTACCGTACGCAGCGGTATTTAGACTAAACAGTAAATATGTTGCGCTATTCATCAAATAGATCATTAAAGTTGAATATCTTAACAAAATATCCAATAACTCTACCAATGTCAAGATTCCAACTGCGGAATTGCTGAAATCCCTTGATTTCTTCCTCAAAACTACTATACAAATGTATAGTATATGTGTGACTTCGAGTCATCGGTACCGCCCCTTCTGGCGGCCAGGACGCATTATTCTCTCATGGACGGCGCCGGGTCGCCAGAGGATGTATGCGCATTTGCGGCGGAAGGCGGCTACGGGGCCGTCGCATTGATGGACGCTGGCAATCTGTATGGCTTTCCCGCCTTCATCGATGCGGCCGCGAAACGAGGGCTCAAGGCGATCGCGGGGGCTTCCTTCGAGCGCGGCGGACAGGTCTACCTGCGGGCGTGGGCGCTAACGCGGCGAGGCTACGCTCTTTTGTGCGCACTGCTCAGCAGGTCGCTCGCGGCCGATCCGGCGCACCCCTACGACCCGGTAACGGACCTCGAGGCCGATGGGTGGAATGGGCTCGCGGTCGCCAGCGGGAGCGAGTCCGTTCTCGTTCGCCTGGCTGCATCCGCATCGGTGCGGAATGGGCGGGTATGCGGATGGGATCGCCCTTTTGTCGCCCTGGATTCGGGGCCGGGCCTGTCGGCCCCGGCCCGCCTGGCACGGCGCCTGGGATTGCCGACCCTCGCCGTGGCGGGCGGGTCCCTGTACGGCGAGGACGATGCGGATCGCCTGCGCCTCCTTGCCGCCATAAAGCGGCGGATCACCCTGTCCACCCTGCCCGGAGTTTCGTCCTGGCGGGAACCGGGATCCGCCGACGAGGTTCCCGTCGCTGTGCGGGCGATGGCCCTGTTTTCCGCCTATCCCGAGGCTGTCGAGGCCGCGCGGCGCCTGGCCGACGAGGCCGAACCTGCGGCGTCGTTTTTCTCGTCGCCTCCGGCCTTCCCCGCATGGAAGGGCCAGCCGGATGAGGAAGCGTTTCGGCGCCTTCGGTCACTCTGCGTGGAGGGCGCTCTCAGGCGATATCCTCCGGAGTGCGTGCATCGCGCAAACGTATCCGCGCGGCTGGACCGGGAGCTCGCCATAATCAGGAGCAAAGGTTTTTCCGGCTATTTCCTGATCGTACGGGATATCGTTGCCGCCTGTCCGCGAACCTGCGGCAGGGGGAGCGCCGCCTCCAGTATCGTGTCGTATCTCCTGGGGCTGACCCATGTGGATCCGCTTGAGCACGATCTCTTTTTCGAGCGTTTCCTGAACGAGGGCAGAGTCGACCCGCCGGACATCGATATCGACTTTCCTTGGGACGAGCGCCCCGCGGTCCTGGCAACGGTGTTCAGGACCTACGCGGGCAGTTCAGCCATGGTGGCCGACCATTGCCGGTTCTCCGGCTCAAGCAGGATCCGAGAGCCGGCACTGGCCATGGGCATGGATCCCGACGATCTTGACAAGTTGACCACAGCCTGGCGCCGCGAGGGATCGCAGTCCCTTCCACCTGAGCTGGCACGGGCCGCCGGCCTGCTCAAGAATGTTCCCCGATATATCGGAACCCATCCGGGCGGCGTGGTGATAGTGCCGGGACCCATCACCGACTACTCCCACGTCCAGCCAGGCCCTGCGGGTTTTCCCATTCTTGCCTGGGAGAAGGATGGCACCGAGCGTGCGGGCCTGGTCAAGATCGACCTCCTTGGCAATCGCTCTCTGGCCGTTCTCAGGGACTGCATCGAGCTGTGTTCGCGCGAAGCGGATCCGCCTCCGGACGCGTCCGATTGGGATCGATTTGATCCGGTCAACGAACCATCGGCGCGCGCACTCATCGAATCGGGGAACACCATCGGCATTTTCTACATCGAGTCGCCTGCCACCCGGCAACTCCTGGCCAAGATGAAGGTGGCCGACTACGGGCATCTTGTGGCGGCCAGTTCCATCATTCGGCCGGCGGCCAACCGTTACATCAACGAGTACGTACGCAGGCTTCGGGGCGGCGACTGGAAGCGGCTGCCGGAGGCGGTCGAGGCCTGTCTTGCCGAGACCTACGGCATCATGGTCTACCAGGAAGACGTATCTCGAGTCGCCATGGCCGCCGCCGGGTTTTCCGCGGTCGAGGCGGACGGGCTACGCAAGACGCTCACGAAGAAGCGTGGGTCCGCCAAGCTGATGGCCTTTCGTGAACGATTCATGGAGGGTTGCTCCGTGAACGGGGCATCCGTAACGGAGGCGGAGGAGCTCTGGTCCATGATGCTGTCCTTCGACGGCTATTCTTTCTGCAAGGCGCACTCGGCGTCCTACGCCCTGGTGTCCTACCGCCTTGCATGGATGAAGGCCAACCGTCCCGGATATTTTATGGCATCGGTCATCAACAACGGCGGCGGTTTTTACGGAACGCAAGCCTATATCGATGAAGCCGCTCGGCTTGGCTATCGCGTTCTGCCCCCACGTGTAAACGAGAGCGCCAAGGCGTACGAGGTCCGCGATGACGAGCGATGCAAGCCGCTTGCTGCTGGATACCCTCGGGGCGCGATACGCGCCGGTTTGTCGCAGGTCCGGTCCGCGTCCAACGGCATGGTCGAGGCCATTGTGGCGGGCAGATCGAGTGGCGGACCATATCGGAGTGTCGTGGATTTCCTGGACAGGATAAAGCCGTCCTACGACGAATTCCGCGCCTTCGTTCGCGCCGGCTGTATGGACGGCTTGGCTTTGTGTGATGGGGATGGATCGCCCGCAATCCGGCCGGCCATGCTTTGGAGCCATGATCGCTGGCGTCGGACTACCGCGCGGACCGGCAGGGCCGGCGAGTTGTTCTCCGCCTGGGAAGCGCCTGCGTGCATAGCAGACTATTCGATGTCCCGCAAGCTAGCCGACGAGGCCGATTTCCTCGGAGTCATCTTGTCGGCCACCCCGGCTTCGCTTTTTACGGCCAGGGCGAATGCGGCGGCGAAGCGGCTTGGTTGGCCGCGGCCTTCATCGTCGGCCGACATGGGCAGGCTTCTCGATCGGCGCATCTCCCTCGTCGGGGTTGCCGTCGCGGGAAAGGAAGTCCTGACCGCAGAGGGTCATCCAATGTGCTTCCGCTCGTTTTCCGACGAAGCCGGCGTTTTCGAGTGCGTCATTTTTCCTCAAGCGTACAAGCGACTTCTGCCGATGCTAGAAGAAAATGGAGCGTTTCTTGTGCTGGGCCGCCCGCGCGACGACATGGGCGCAGTTGCAGTACACGTTGAGGATGCCGCTAGCCTTAATAAATCTCAGCGATAGGGTGACCGTTCCTCGCATGCGATGGATGGCGGGACTGAGAGGACATTCGTGACCATAGCCGTAACGGCAAACGCGCGCGAGGCGTCTCTTGCCGCGGATCTCATCAAAATCCTCGAGGAGAACGGCATGCAGGCCTTTGGCCTCAAATTCGGATCCCTCTGGCGCACTGTAAGCAGGAGCAGGATGGAAGCGCTGTTCAGCAAGGCGACGCATTTCCTGCATATCATCGACCCGGAAACGGAAGCAGAATCGTGGTTCGCGTATATCGCGGGGCTGACACGCGGCGATGGCAGGCAACTGGCACTGTTCCGGGCCGAGCCTTCCTGGAATCTGCCCGCATGGCTGGGAAGTCTTCCTGTTTTCGATGACCTGGATGAGACTGTTGCGTTCTACCGTGCGGAACAATCTGAATGGATCGTGGCGGATGCCCGGCGCCAGGCGCGGGCCAGCCTACTTGAACTCGGTATTTCTTGGCACATTGACTCCATGGCCCAATGCGTTCGCGAAGGCGATCTCAAGGCCGTCCAGTTATTCCTTGAATCCGGATACCCACCGGATGTCAGGGACAAGGCTGGCGTACCCATGTTGTGTCTGGCCGCCAGGGCGAAGCATTCGACCATCATTGAACTGCTATTGGAATCGGGCTGCGACGTGAACATCCAGAGTGATGACCGCGGTTTTAGCGCCCTGATGGATGCGGCCCAGGGCGGTGATCAGCATATGCTCAAGCTGCTGCTCGACCATGGCGCGGATCCCGATCGGGTCAGCAAGGACGGCCAGTCCGCCCT
>SPCK01000092.1 GCA_004525355.1 Spirochaetales bacterium | reverse complement strand
TTTCATGGTAGTCGCGGGTACTCCGGACGGCGCATACGGCAGGGCGGAACTCGAGACGCCCGTTCGTTCCGAGTTGATGGCCTTCGTGACCGCGCCTCGCGTGCTCGGCCCGGGAGAGAAACTGACCGTTCCCGTGTCCGCCTTCGGTTTCCTTGGCAAGAACGCCCGGGGAACGCTCCGCTTGAGCGTGTCGGGACAGGCCACCATCATCGGCGATTCATCCAAAGCGGTGTTCTGGCCCGAGGAGGGTGAACAGAACCTCGAGTTCGAGCTTGCCATCAAGGATGAAACAGGCTTTGTACGCCTGACGGCCGAGCTGAGCGCCCCGGGAAGGAAGACCTCGGTACAGACCATTGAAGTGCCGGTGCGATCCGCCGCGGTGCCCGTTTCCGTCGTGCAATCGACCCTTATCAACGGAAGGAACAGCACCAGGATCGATATCGATCTCCCCGGGCTGCAGGGTTCCAATGAAGCCTGGCTCGAGCTGTCACTCCTACCGCCGATCGACTTGAGTTCACGACTGTCCTGGCTCATCGGTTATCCCCATGGATGCGGCGAACAGACCACAAGCAAGGCCTTCCCCCAATTGTTCCTCGCCGACGCCATGGCGCTGACTCCCGAACAGGCCGAGGCCGCCCGCTTGAACGTGTCGGCGGCGATAACCAAGCTTGCCGGATTCCAGACCGGACGAGGCGGATTTGTATTCTGGCCCGGCGGGTACGAGGAGAGCGCCTGGCTTTCGGCGTATGTTGCCCACTTCCTTGTCATGGCCGGGCGACAGGGCTTTACCGTACCGGAAACCATGCTGGATCCCGCGCTCGCGTACCTGCGAACTCAGACAATGGCCTGGGCAAGCAGGGATGACGCGGCGCGGGCCGAACAGTCGTATCGCTTGTACGTGCTGGCACTGGCCGGTTCGCCGGACATCGCGTCCATGAACAGATTCGCCGAATACGGCCCGCTGCGAAGCGCGGCTCTCTACCAGTTGGCCGCGGCCTATGCCCTGGCCGGCATGCGCGACCGAGCCTACGATTTGATCAAGGGCGTCACGGTGGATGTTCGCGAATATGAGGGTATCTGGCGCGTGTACGGCTCGGAACTACGGGACAAGGCGATTGTACTGGATGCCTTCAATGCATTGGGGGACTCGGCGCGCGGATTGCCCCTCTTCAAGTCCATCGCTGCAGAACTCGGTTCCGGGCGCGGCTATTCCACCCAGTCACTGAGTTTTGCCCTGATAGCGTCACTGCCGTTCATGAAGTCCGCCGCGTCGGGCAGCGCAACGGTGCGTTACTCGTACGCTGGCGGCGAAGGTAGCGTTTCCATTAGCAAGGCGATGGCGCGGGTCCCGCTGGCAGTAACCTACGGCACTCTTGCGGTCAACGTGAGCAACCAGGGTACGCCGGCGGTCTACGCGCGGGTCGTAGCGAGCGGCACACCCAAACCGGGAACCGAGCTTCAGCGCTCGGAAGGACTGATCCTGTCGGCCCGCTACCTGGACGCGGCAGAATCTCCGATAGATCCAAACCGGTCGAATATCGGCGAGGACATGATCGTCGAGATTTCCGCACGGAACGTAACCGGCGAAGCATTGAATGACGTGGCGTTGACGTTCCGAGCGCCCTCGGGTTGGGAAATCGGCAACCTTCGCGTTGGTCGAAGCGACGACGCGGATACTGGATCCGGCTCGTCGCCCTACGATTACCAGGATGTGCGGGACGATCGCGTCATGACGTATTTCTCCCTTGCCAGGGGCGAGACCAGAACGTATCGGATATTCGTCAACAAGACGTACGCCGGGGAGTATTTCCTTCCGGCCGTCACCGCGGAGGCGATGTATCGACCCGAGGTATTCGCCGTCATTCCCGGCCGTCCCTTGTCACGGGTTACCTCGCCATTGAACGTGAATCCAAGGAACCTGCGGCCGTGAAAAGGGAGCGCCTCGCCCTATGGCGGGGGCTCCCGGCTGGATTCCTGAACCGGCTGGCGACCCGCGTGCCGTACGGCCGGTTCAGGGCTTTTATTTCGTATGCTCACGGGCGCGTCCGGCGGGGTGTGCGCATCGCCGCAAAAGGAGCTCTGGGGCCGGACCTCGCGCCGGCTCTGGCCGGATGGCTCCTGTTCGTCGCCGTCTTTCTCGTTCTCGACCCTTTGGCAAGCTCCACCCCTTCGTTTTCCAAGGCGCTGTACGCTGCTGGAGGGGAATTGATCGGCGCATCGGTCGCGGCTGACGGCCAGTGGCGTTTCGAGAGCGACGATTCCCAAACCATCCCCGGGCGCTACGCACGAGCCCTCGTAGCGTATGAAGATCGGGATTTCTACGGTCATGCCGGCTTCGACCCTCTCGCCATCATCAGGGCGCTCCGCGACAATGTCAGGGCAGGGACAATCGTCTCCGGCGGCTCCACGTTGACCATGCAGACAGCCAGGCTGTCGCGGCCCGCATCCCGACGCACCATATTTGCCAAAGTAAAGGAATTGTGGCTTGCAGTGCGGTTGGAGCTGTTCAACACAAAAGAGGGTATACTGGTCCTCTATGCCGAGCGAGCGCCTTTTGGAGGCAACGTGGTGGGCCTGGAGGCAGCGGGTTTTCGTTGGTTCGGCCGGCCAGCGCGTGATCTGACCTGGGCCGAGGCCGCGACACTCGCCGTCCTTCCCAACAGCCCCGGCCTCGTGCATCCCGGACGCTCGCGCGACGAGCTCGGGCGCAAGCGGGACACGCTGCTTTCATACCTATCCGAAGCGGGTGCCATTCCCGTCGGAGAATACGGTACAGCTCTCGTTGAACCCCTGCCCGGAGAGCCATTACCCATGCCCGCGCTCGCTCCGCACCTGCTCGCCAAGGCTCCGCCAGGCGCCACCGAATCTACGCTTGACTACTCGCTCCAGATGCGCATGAACGCTGTCGCGGAACGACATGTCCGGCGTCTTGCTCCCCAGGGCATACGAAATTTGGCCGCTATCGTGGTGCGTGTGCGCGATGGCAGCGTGGCCGCATATGTGGGTAATGTTGAATCTGCCGGTATCGAGGGCTCGTGGCGCGTGGATTGCGCAGGAGCGCCGCGTTCGAGCGGCTCCATCCTGAAGCCTTTTCTGTATGCTGCCATGTTGGATTCAGGAGAACTTACACCTACCCGGCTTGTTCCCGACATACCCACCCGGGTAGGTTCCTACAGCCCCGAGAACAACCTGAAGACATTCTCCGGTGCCGTACGAGCGAACGAAGCCTTGGCACAGTCGCTCAACGTACCCTTCGTTCGCCTCCTTCGTTCCTTTGGCGTCGAGAGATTCGCGGCGCTCCTTGAACGCTTCGGGTTCTCTACTCTGACGAGAGCACCGGCTGATTACGGATTGACCTTGATACTCGGGGGCGCCGAGGTCACGCTGGTCGAAGCGGCGTCCGCGTATGCCGAACTGGCACGCATTGCACTGGGTGAGGAACCGGTTCCTGGAGCGCAGTTCTCACGCGTCACGTGGCGATCCGACGAGCCGGCCGAAAAGGCGCTGTCCCAATCGCCGGTATCGCAAGGAGCCGCCTGGTTGGCCCTCGAAGCATTGACCAAGGTGGGCCGTCCGACTCATGAGGCCTCGTGGCAGGAATACGCATCTTCCTTGAGGGTGGCCTGGAAAACGGGCACCAGTTTCGGATCCCGCGATGCCTGGGCTATCGGTGTCACGCGAGAATACGTCGTGGCAGTCTGGGCCGGAAATGCCAGCGGCGAGGGCAAACCTGCGATCAAAGGAACTGACGCGGCCGCCCCATTGCTGTTCGACGCATTCGGAATGCTGCCGCGTTCACCCTGGTTTCCTGAACCCGGCAATGCCTTCAAGATGGTCACTGTATGCGCAGATTCGGGTTTCATAGCCGGACCGGATTGCGTCCGTATCGAGCGCGTCGCCGTTCCCGCGGGATCGACGGTAGACGCAACATGCCCGTATTGCAGGCTGGTACACTTGAGTCCAGACGGGCGGTTTCAGGTCACCGCAGAATGTGCGGGCCCGGATGGGCTTGTTTTTGAGAAACGTTTTGTCCTGCCTCCTGTGATCGAATGGTACTACCGTCGCGCAGTCATCGGATATCGCGCCTTGCCGGTCTGGAAACCCGATTGCGTGCCAGTGCAAGCAGGCAATCTCGAATTCATTGCGCCAGAAGAGGGATCGCTTATCTACGTGCCCATCGAGTTGGATGGAAGCCCGGGAATGACCGTATTCAGAGCCGCCCACCGGAATCCTGTCGCACGAATATTCTGGCACTTGGACAGCGACTACTTGGGGGAAACCCGTGGCGACCATCGCGTGGAAGCCAGGCCGGCGCCGGGACGGCACGATCTTGTCATCATGGACGAGTCGGGATCGAGCATAACCAGGCATTTCGAGATCCTCGCGAGGGATTGACGCTCCCCGCAGTGTTGTATCGGGTCTTGCGCCGCCCAATCCCATACCGCTAGAATGCGCCCATCATGTCCCGTATCAGAAATTATGTCGCCGGTATCGGCGCCAGCGTCATTTTCGGTTTTTCCTTTCTCTTCACCAAGAATGCCTTGGACGAACTGGCTCCGCACGAGTTGCTGTTCCTTCGCTTCCTGACGGCCGCCTTGGTCATGAGCGCCCTTGTTCTGACTGGAATCATCAAGGTTGACTACCGCGGCAAGGATCTGAAGCCCCTCCTGGCGACGGCCTTGCTCCAGCCGGTGCTGTACTTCATCGTCGAGACGGAAGGTCTGCGGCACGCGGAGTCCTCTACCGCAGGGATCATTCTTTCGGCCATTCCCGTGGCGGTTGTCGCTTTGGCGGCCATATTCCTCGGGGAACGGCTGCGACCGTCCCAGGTCATCACGACCATCCTGTCCTTTTTCGGCGTTGTGACAGTCGTCCTGTTCAGGGCGACCGGCAAGATAGGCGGGGAGCCGATCGGCTTCATATTGCTGATCGGATCGATGCTCTGCGCCGCAGTATTCAATATCATGTCGCGCTGGAGCTCGAGGTCCTTCAAGCCGGCCGAAACGACCTTCTTCATGATGTGGTTCGGCGCCCTTGCCTTCGGGCTGATATTCGCTTTTCGCGTCTTGGGTGGCGGGGCCCGATTGGATATCCTGCACCGCCTGAGCTGGCCCGCGGCGAGTTCCGTGCTGTACCTTGGCATCCTGTCCAGCGTTGTCGCCTTCCTGCTGGTTAATTACAACCTCTCCAAGCTCAAGTCTCCGGAAGCAGCCGTTTTCGCCAACCTGACTACCCTGGTATCAGTGGTGGCCGGAATTGCGCTTAGGGGCGAGACGCTGCTCGCTACCGATATACTGGGAGGAATCATGATAATTGCCGGGGTTTGGGGAACAAACGTGCTAGGGGCCCGAAGAAAACGGGAAGCGACGTGACGCCCGTTCATCCACAGCGAGGGGGGAGGGCATGTCTCGCGGGAATTCCTATATCGCCTTGAACCTGGCCAACAGGTCGGGAGGGGGACTGCCGCCTTCCTTGCGCGTAAAATCACCGGAATCCTTGTGGAAGCTGTAGCCCTCTGCCCATTCCCTGTAGTGGCGAATGGTCTCCACCACGGCGCGCGCGGCGTAGCGTGCCTCGCTGTCGGTCATGGTCGGATGTACGGACAGGCGAACCCAGCCGGGCTTCTCGGTGAGGTCCCCCGAGTCGATGAGTTCGGTGATGTGCCGGCTCGTGCTCTTGTCGATATTGAACAGGATATGGCCATACGTGCCGGCGCAGGAGCAGCCGCCGCGGGTCTGGACGCCAAAGCGGTCGTTCAGGAGTCGCACGATGAGGTTGAAGTGTTCGCCCGGCGCGTAGAACGAGAGGATGCCCAGGCGGTCCATGTTTTCTGCCTCCAGGAGCATGATGGAAGGCTCAGTGCGGAACTCGGCCAGGATGATGTCCATGATCTCGCGCTCGCGCTCGCGAATATTGTCGACGCCCATGGCTTCCTTGAGTTCGAAGGCGAGGGCCGCGCGGATGGCCTGCAGGAAGCCCGGAGTGCCGCCGTCCTCTCGCGCCTCGATCTCGTCGACGTATCGGTGCGTACCGAAGGGCGTCGTCCACTTGACGGTACCCCCGCCGGGGTGATCGGGGACATGCCGGCGGTAGAGCGAGTTGGCCATGACGAGGACGCCTGAGGAGCCGGGACCGCCGAGGAACTTGTGGGGGGACAGCATAACCGCGTCGAGCCGGCACGCGGGATCGGCGGGATGCATGTCGATGCCGATATAGGGCGCTGCCGCGGCGAAATCCACGAAGCAGTAGCCGTCGTGCCGATGCATGATCGCGGCCATGTCGTGGTACGGCGTCAGGAGGCCCGTGACATTGGAACCGGCCGTGAAGGAACCGATGAGCAAGTGCCGGTCCGCGTTGTCGCGGCAGATACGCTCAAGCCAATCCAGGTCGGGGAGTCCCGTGGCCTCGTCGCGCGGGACCAGGAGGACGTCGACGTCGCATTCCTCCCAGGTAATCTGGTTGGAGTGATGCTCCATGTGGGTGACGAGCACGAGAGCCTTCTTGCCATCGCGGCAGGAGCGCGTGCAGTCCTCGGGCATTCGCAGGCCGAGCATGCGCTGCAGTTTGTTTACGGCGGCCGTCATGCCGAAGCCCGAGAAGAACAGTGAGTCGTCACTGGCGGCGTTCACCGAGTGCTTGATGATTTGGCGCGCATTGTGGTAGGCCTCGGTCATCGCCACGCCGGTGTACGTGGTCTCGGTGTGGGTGTTGGCGACGAGGGGTCCAATCTCATGGAGCATGAACTCTTCAATAGGACCGTACAGGCGCCCGGACGCGGTCCAGTCGGCGTACACGATGGGGCGGAGACTGCCGTCCGCGAGCTTCATCGTTGCGTCTATGCCGATGATCCGTTCCCGGAAAGGGGCGAAGTGCTGTTCGAGGCTCATGGCTTCTCCTGTGCGCGTTTACCTTATTAAACCGCGTGTCGATGGTTTGGTCAAGGAAGCATGTCTGCGGGCTTCGATCCCCGGGCGTGGTATACTATAGGGGCGGCATTGTCAGGTTTGCGGTTCGTTGCGCGCGAGGAGGCACAATGATGAAGGCACTGATCGTGTACGATACGGTATTCGGCAATACCAGGAAGGTGGCCGAGGTGGTTGGAGAGGCGCTCGGGGCACGGGTCGTCAAGGTGTCCGATTGTTCGCCCGCGGACTTTGCGGGTATTGAACTGGTGGTCGCCGGATCGCCCACCCGCGCCTTCCGTCCTACCAGGCCCATGAGTGCGTTTCTTCGTTCGGTGCGGCGAGGAATGCTGTCGGGCGCAAAGGCTGCGGCATTCGACACGCGCGCGGATCTCGCGACGGTTGACTCGAAGGTTCTTGGCGTGCTGGTGCGACTGTTCGGCTACGCGGCGCCGCAGATGGCTTCCCGCCTCGTTCGCGCGGGAGCGTCGCTCGCAGCCGGACCTGAAGGCTTCCTCGTTACCGGAACGGAAGGTCCTATGAAGGACGGCGAGCTGGAACGCGCTGCCGAATGGGCACGTTCGCTGGCAGCCGGCTCCTGAAGGCGCGGCTAAATGGGACCGGGGACGCCTCCCGTGGGCCGTGAACCAGGGGCTGCTCGCAAAGCTCGGCTGGAACCCTTGGACGCGTTGCGTGGGTTCCTGATGATCGCCATGGCTCTGGACCACGCGGTGCATTTCGT
>SPCK01000207.1 GCA_004525355.1 Spirochaetales bacterium | reverse complement strand
CCTGCTGAACGAGACCGCGTCGTAGCTTGCGGTGGCAGCGTCCGACCGGGAAGACACGGAGTCGACCGTCGCCTCTACCCATTCGCTGATTACAGAACTCGAGGCTGACGGCTTGATGGCGTAATAATACGTAGTGCCACGCGAAGCACCGACGTCGAAGAATACAGGACCCGGCACGGGCCCGGATATGTCTTCCCAGGGACCGCTCGGGGATGTAGCGCGTAGTACGAGGTAGTAGGCGATGCTCTGGAAGGTTCGCCACCGGAGTTCGATGCCGTTGAAGAAGCTATTTGCCTGCGGGAACAGATGCAACGTCGAGAGGGGTACCGATCGGACCACCTCCGAGTAGTTATTCTTCCCGTCGGAGGTCCGGCCTTCCAGAAGGAAGCTGTACACTGATGCGTTCTTGAGCTGGGTGGCCGTGTATGGAGAGGTGATTCCTGCGATCGATGGGGAGCTTGCTGGGTCAGGGGTCTTTGAGGAAGGTTCCAGGAACAGGGTATAGGTCGTTACTCCGGGAACGGGGGACCAGGAAAGGGTGGTTTCGCGGTTCCCTTCAGTCGCGTAAAAGGTCGGAATCTCGTTGCCCGGAAACACGAGCGGCAGTCGGTACTCCGTTTCGTTTCCGTTCCAGTCCGTAGCCTTGAGCAAAACGACGATGTTTTCTCGCAGATCGTTGGACTCGGCTATGGAAAACGATCCATCCGCGGAGATGGTCGCGGGCTTGGCGGTGGCGTGGGAGAGGATTTCATAGGTAAGCGAAACGACTTTTCCTGTCTTGCTTGGTGCTGAGAGGTCGGTTACTGAACCCATTATCGCGATTACCCTGGAATAGGGCGCGTACTCGGATGGACTGGTGACTTGGATCACTGGGGGGGTGGCATCCCTGACGCTGGCCACCAAATCCGAGAGGATGGGGCCGGGACAAGAAACAAAAAGCATTGCTCCGAAAAAGGCAACAAATAGCGCGGACAAGCGTATCTTCATGGTAGACCCCCAGAATGTACTGCTTAATATATAACCAATTTACTAAGAATACAATATTTCATTTAATGAAAGTTAATGTATCTATTTTTATACATCGCAGCAGTTAAAAACCTCCGGAAACTATTTGGACAACCGGTCTGGAAAATACTACACAGCCCGTAGTGGCGAAACTAATCTGAGTGTAATTCTACAATTACTTCGACTTGGTTGGTGGGTTGGCCATATTCTTGTTCGGGATGTTGATGATGAACAACAACCTCACCGCGCTTGCGGGCGACAAGCTTCGCAGCATCATGCTTTTTCTTGCTAAGAATAAATTCCGGGGTTACCTGACGGGCTTTGGCATTACCATAATCAACCAGTCATCTTCCGCGACTACGGTGCTCGAGGCCGTTCTGGTGGGAGTGGGTCTCATGGTCTTTCAGTAAATTTTGGCGAAACGCTGGGAGCCGAACTTGGATCTACCATGTTGGGGCAGTTGTTCGCCTTTCCGAAGGTAACCACGTTGGCTACCCTTTTCGTGGCCATCGGGTTTTTTGTTTTCCTTCTGGTATCGACGAATCGCCACAAGGTATTGCGAATGCTATTCCAGGGTTCGGCCTACTTTTCCTCGGCATGGAAATGATGTCCGGCTCGTTGGAGCCATTGCGTCATTCTCCCCTATTCATGCGTGCGATGATCGGCATCGAGGAACCGATTCTCGGTAATCTTGTCGGGCTTGTTTTTACGATGATAATTCAGTCGTCAGGCGCGACCACTGGATTGGTAATAGCGATGGCGATAGCGGGAACCATAAACCTTGCCCAGGCCGTACCGATAAACCTGGGTGCTTCTATTGGTACATGCATTACCGCCATTGTCGGGAGCCTCAGCCTGAATCGAGAGGTGAAGCGAAGCGTGTATATCCACGTCGTATTGCAGACTATAGGCGTCCTTATCGCCTACATCCTGCTTATGATACCCGTCAATGGAGGCCAGCTACCAGCTCATTAACGACCGCGATCTATCATATAGCTCAGACCTTGATAGAACTGTCCCGCGATCGATGAATCGGTTGCTGTGCCTGTCAATGCCGGAATCAGCTGGGCGGAGGCTCGATGTCCCCCCGCAATCCATGACTCTATGGATTTCGCTTCCCCGGGGCGCATTGCTTGAATGCTTCAATGGAGTCGTGTTACCATACGACGGCTATGAGCTATCGTATTTCGAGTGACAAACTAACAATATTCAGCTATTTCATCTCTTTGATTCTGGCTGGGTCATTTCTCCTCGTTATACCCGCCTCTTGGGGCGGAGAGAAGCCTCTGGGCTATCTCGATGCGTTGTTTACCGCAACGAGCGCAGTCTGCGTCACGGGCCTTATCGTGGTAGACACTGCGCAGTTCACGCATTTCGGCCAGTTTGTCATCATGTTGCTTATTCAATTCGGCGGGCTCGGAATCGTCACGTTTGCGACCTTGTTCGTGGCTATGTCGAGGCGACGTGTATCCATGCTGAATCGCGGCATTATCCAGGAGCTTTATATTGAAGAAGTGGATGCCAATCCGCGTCGCATCGTCAAGAGCATCCTGCTGACGACGTTGGCTGTCGAGTCGCTCGGCTTTCTGTCCCTCAGTCTGCGTTTTCGTTCCCTGGGCGTGGTAGAACCGGTATTTTCATCGATTTTTCTGTCGGTCTCCGCTTTCTGCAATGCGGGATTCTCGGTTTTTTCCGATAGCCTTGAACGATTCGAGGGCGATTGGGCGGTCAACCTGACATTTGTAGCCTTGATCGTTACCGGGGGCCTCGGGTTCGTCGTCCTGCAGGATGTGGGACGGGTTATCCTGGGTCGGAAGCGTCGCCTGACGTACCACACAAAGATAGTATTCTCGATGACCGGGATACTGATCCTGGTCGGTATGGCGGCCTTCTACCTGCTTGAGTATGATGGGGCATACGCGGAGTTGCGCCTGCCCGATAAATTTCTGGCGGCGCTGTTCCAGGCGGTCACACCAAGAACCGCGGGATTCGATACTATCCCTCAGGCCAGCCTGGGCCTGCCATCGATCGCGCTGATCATCGTGCTCATGTTCACCGGAGGCTCCCCCGGATCCACCGCTGGCGGCGTAAAGACTACCACGGTTTTCATGGCTCTTCTGGCCGCTTTCAGGGGGCCGCAGGCTGATGGCTCCCTTACCTATCGCGGAGGGGCATTATCCGCAGGTTCCGTGGCGCGGACGCTGTCCATCCTGCTAAAGGCAGCTTCGATCATCGGCGTTTCCTTTGTTGGCCTGCTTGTTTTTGAAGGGGCCAAGCCTGGCGCTGATTTCGGGGACATCCTTTTCGAGTCAGTATCGGCTTTCGGTACCGTCGGACTGTCTCGCGGCATAACGGCGGACTTGACTGCATGGAGCAAGGCCATCGTCATTGGGACGATGTTCGCCGGCAGGGTAGGTCTGTTCGCGATGGCCGTGATGAGGCCTTCCGATAAGATTGAACGGTATGCCGAATATCCGCGCGAAAACATGATGCTCGGATAAGGGGGGGAGTCGTGATTCGACAATACGCTGTCATAGGGTTGGGTAGTTTTGGACTGAGGGTCTTGCAGAAACTCGCCGAGGCTACGGACCAGATCATCATCGTGGACCGGGACAAGGCCGTCGTTGAATCGTGCAAGGAGCTGGCAGCCAAGTCGTATATTACTGACGCTATCAACCCGGAAGCCCTTACGCGCATACTGCCTGAGGGCATCGATGTCTCGATCGTCGACGTAGGCGGTAACCTCGAGGCTGCCATCGTTATCACCAATACCCTCAAGAAACTGGGCGTGCGGCAAATCATCGTTCGCGCCGATTCGGACGAGCGCGGCGAGATTCTAAAAATCGTTGGGGCGACCACCATCATTTATCCCGCCCGGGAGGCGGCCGAAAAGCTCGTCCCCCTGCTTGTGTCGCCGACCCTTTTCAGGTTCATGCCGATCAGCCCGAGCCTCGTGCTCGCGGAGGTCAAGGTGCCCGAGCGCTACGTGGGACTGACCCTGATTGAAGCGAATTTCAGGCAGGCGCGAGGGATAAACGTAGTCGCTCTCCGCAAGGAAGATGGCGATGAGTACATCTATTTCGAACCGAAGTACCGGATGCAAGCCGATGACGTACTCTTGTGCGCCGGTTCCGAGGAAGATGTGACAGGCTTTACGGGAACAAGGGTAACGGGCAGGAAGATTGGTATCGGAAACATGCTAAAGGGAATTTTCGGACGGCCGCGATTCAGGAAAGAGACCTCCTCGGAAAAGAAGAAATGATTGAAACGGAGAAGAATGTTCGTGTTGCGCTGACGGGCACGATAGTCCTGATCGGCACCTATATCGCGGTACAGATGCTTTCCGATATCGGAAGCCTCAAGATCGCGAAGGTGGCCGGGCTGGCAGTGGATGCCGGAACCTTTGTCTACCCGGTGACGTTTACCATTCGCGACATGATCCACAAACGACTCGGCAAGAAGGCCGCCCGGACAACGGTACTCCTGGCAGCCGGGATCAATATCGTCATGGCCCTGTTTTTCTGGTTAATAAGCCTTTTGCCAGCCGATTCATCGTGGTCGATATGGGAGGGCGCAGGTGTATCGATGAACGACGCATTTGCACGAGTTCTCGCGCCTGCATGGACCATCGTCATTGCGAGTATCGTCGCCGAAGTATTCAGCGAACTGGTCGACACCGAGGTATACCATCTG
>SPCK01000265.1 GCA_004525355.1 Spirochaetales bacterium | reverse complement strand
CCTCCGAATGAAAGTTCCGGCCTGTCTGGATAATCCTTGTCCTGGGGGATAAACGTGGCCTGCACGCGACGGGCCATTGCCAATTCGCGCTGGAAGGCGTCGTTTCTCTTCTGGACTTCCTCGTAGGCTTTGGATAATTCATCGGAAACGTTTGAATCCGGAAGCGCAGGCGAATACGCCCGAGACGTCCGGTTGGTGAGATTCGTTTCATCATCGACCAGTTCGAACGGTTCCAACTTATTATACATTATTCACCACGATTCCAATAATAGGCATACACGTATCCCCTGGAGAATCGCTTCATTCGGGCGTGTATAAGTATAAAGTCTATCACTGGAGCGGTCAAATTCCAGGGGTTCCTTGCCCAGCCGCGTGCTCCCGGGATATCATGGTGCCATGACTTCCCGTATCGTGATTCGATCCGCGGTGATCCCTGCATGGATCGCGCTCCTTTCGCTCCTTGCGCTTTCGCTGGGGGGTACCGTAGCGGGAATCGTCTCGGAGCCGCCCGGGACTCCGCGGATCATGGCCATGGTCAAGGATTTTGCGCTCCAGGGCGATCCGTTGTTCGTGTCGCTGGCGGAGGATCCGACGGGAATCTCCCCGGAAACAAGGCATCTGGCCGTCTACCTGCGCTTCGCGGACGGCACAGAGGGACCCCCGGCTCCCATATTCCCGATGCCGAACCGCTCGCCTGAATCAAACCGGCCAAGCGGCAGGGAGATTCAGGGACTGGGTCCTTCCGCATGGGAGGTTCCGCGTACGTCAGGCTCCGCTTGGCTGGCCCTCGTTGGCGTACCGACGTCCGCGGCTACCGGCCCGGCATTGGTACGCGTCGTTCTGGGAAACCTGCTCGTCGCCGAAACGACCGTGGACATACGCTCCCGGACTTTCAGAAAGGAAGACATCCGTCTCGACGACTCCCTGACGAGCCTGCGCACGGATTCGGACCCCGTGAAAACCGCCCAGGCGGAGCGATACCTGGCGATCATCGCACGGACCGAACCGGCAGCCGTGTATCTTGATCAGGGATTTGTAAGGCCCGTTGCCGGAGAACGCAGGACATCGTTGTTCGGCGATCGCCGCCGTTACCTGTATTCCACCGGCGGGATGGCCCCGAGCGAGCATGCGGGTATCGATTATGGCTATCCCCGCGGTACGCCGGTTGTGGCTGCTGGCCGCGGGCGCGTTGCCATGGCCGAGGAACGGATCGTTACCGGCCTGACTGTAATCATCGAACACCTTCCGGGCGTATACACAATATATATGCATCTGAGTCGAATTGACGTGACCTCGGGCGATATCGTCGAATGTGGGCAGCTCATAGGCGCCGTGGGCGCTACGGGCCTGGCGACGGGTCCGCATCTTCATTGGGAGCTACGTATCGGCGGCGTGGCTTGCGACCCCGAAGCCCTGATCGGGATTGACAAAGTCCCCGATATCCGTACAATGGGCCCCGCGATTGAAGGGAGGTGATTCCGTATCAGCCAGATTATCGTAGACGAGAACGAGCCCCTCGAGAAGGCCATCAAGCGCTTCAAGCGCATGGTGGAAAAAGAGGGCATTATCCGCGAGTGGAAGAAGCGGGAGTATTTCGAGAAACCCTCCGCAATCCGCAGTCGCAAGATCAAGGCCATCGAGCGCAAGCTCCTGCGCAAGACGCGCAAGGTCAGGGACGGCAAAGGCTACTGAAGCTGACCCGGCCTTTCCAAGCCAGAAGTCCAGACCGTCCGGTTTATAGCCGGGCGGTTTTTCCCTGATATGAGGGAGACCTGGCGGCCAGGGTGGATGAAATCGCGCATCTTGCGCTTTTTTCTTGACGAATATCCATGTACCGTCGGATAGTCATGCAATGCAACTGAATCCCGGTTACGACCGCCAACATGACATCGACTCGGAATCGCACATGGCCTATATGGCCCTCTGGGTGTTGGTGGTTCTTCTCACCCTTTCTGGCGTGTCCGCCGCCCGTTTCGATATCGGATTCCTGATCAGGGGCTTGGGATCCATCATCAGGCAACCTGATATCCTCATAAATGATTACATCGCCGGAGCCGGCCTTGGCCCAGCCTTCCTGAACGCGGGTCTGTGCGCGTTCGCCGGGCTCGTCATCCTCAAGCGATCGCGCGTCCGCGTTTCGGGACCCGCCATCGCCGCCGTGTTCACGATTGCCGGTTTCGCCCTTTTTGGCAAGAACGTTGCCAATATCTGGCCGAGCATCATCGGCGTTTTCCTGTTTTCCTTCCTCAACAACCGGCCGCTTTCAGAGAACATCTTTGTCGCGCTTTTTGGTACCACCCTTGCTCCACTGTCCAGCGAATTAGCCTTTGGGCTGGGAATTCCCGCTCCTTGGAATTTCATCAGCGCCCTGGCGGCTGGCGCGGCGGCTGGATTTGTCCTGTCTCCAATTGCCAGGCACGTCCTGGACTTTCATCGCGGCTACAACCTGTACAACATCGGGTTTGCGGCCGGCTTCATCGGCACGATGACGCTGTCCGTCCTCAAGGCGTTCGGCATAGCGCTGTCGGGGGGCGGTTCCTGGGGCGACGTCGGCGCTGGCGCAGTCGTTCCGTATCTCGCGGTATCCTTCCTGGGCATGATGGTAGCGGGAGTCAGGGTCGATCCTCTCTGGTACCGGGAGTACGGCCATTTGTTGCGATCGCCCGGTCGGCTGGTAAGCGATTTTGTCCGGGCCCACGGCCTCGGAGCCACGCTATTCAACATGGGCGTAATGGGGCTGTTAAGCGTAGCGTTTATCCTGGTGATCGGGGGTGATTGGAACGGTCCCGTCATTGGTGGAATACTTACGGTTGTGGGATTTTCCGCATTCGGCAAGCATCCACTCAACGCGTTGCCGCCCATGATTGGAGTTGCCATCGCCGCCATGATCAGTGATTATGGATTGACGGCGCCCGCAAGCCAGTTGGCCGTCCTCTTTTCGGCGACGCTCGCACCGGTGAGCGGCACCTACGGTCCCGTGGCTGGACTGATCGCCGGAATGCTCCATCTGGTCATGGTGCAAACCGTCGGCGTGCTGCACGGCGGGCTCAACCTGTACAACAACGGGTTCGCCGGCGGCATGACCGCAGGAATACTGGTGCCGATACTGGAATGGATACGAGAATGGAGGCGCCATGAAGTTTGACGCGGTGCAGCTTATGCGCGTTGCCGAAGAAATCCTCAAGTACTTCTATATGAAGGGCGCCAGGCACGTTGCCATTTCCTACGATTTCGGTAAGGAACGCTCGTTCTGCGGCGCCCATTCACGAGACTTGGTCCTGGAGGAGCGCGATATGGACTACCTGCGGCACGTTTTCGACGGCCCCGTCCAACCGGAGATAGCCAATTACTATGGCACCCTCGCGGGACGTCGCAGGGATGAACTCGAGATGGAGCTCGTGGGCACCATGGTGGAGCTCGACGAGTTGGTAAGCGAGTCGGGCCTGGGTACGCGTATGCTGGTCAGCCGCCGCGAGATGGAATACCGATCCTCACTTCATCATGACTAGGAGCCTGTCAATCTTCAGGGACTACCGGAGGGAGCCATGCGCCGTATTAGCATTATAGCCGCCGTCCTTGCGCTTGCCCTGTTTTCCTGCGCCGGCGAAAAACCCAAGGTCGGTTTGCCTACGGTCGTGCTACGCTCGGGGGCCATCGAGATCGTCGCCGAGGTGGCGAGATCGCAGGAGGAGCAGCAGGCCGGCCTCATGTTCCGCAAAGAGCTGCCCGACGGGCACGGCATGATATTCGTTTATGACAGCGACAGGCTCATGTCGTTTTGGATGAAGAATACCTATGTGCCCCTGTCGATAGCATTCATCGCCGCGGACGGTACCATCCGGACGATCAGGGATATGGATCCCCTGTCAGAGGCTATCGTCGATTCAGGCCGCTACGTTCGGTACGCCCTCGAAGCGCCGCGCGGATGGTTCGAGCGGGTCGGCCTGAAAGAGGGCGACGCATTCCAATTCCCGGCGGG
>SPCK01000171.1 GCA_004525355.1 Spirochaetales bacterium | reverse complement strand
GTGGTGACTTCTTTGCCCATCCGGAGGATGGTTTCGAGGCCGCTGAGTCAGCCATCGTCGGGAATGCCCCGGCGGACGCAGGATCGGTATTCCAGCGTGAACTGGAGGCGAGGGACGTGACACTGTTCGGTCTCCTATCCGGAGATATCGACGACGCAGTGGCTGCTATTCTCGCCGAAGCCGACAAAAGAAAGGGTTGAGCGCCATGCGACTGCGATACATCGAGACCGGCTTCAACCCGGCTGCCTTCAACATGGGACTTGATGAGGCCATACTCGACGCGGTCGCAGCAGGAATCCAGGAACCGACCCTCCGATTGTACGGATGGAAACCCCGAGCCGTATCGATCGGGTATTTTCAGGGCTTGAACGATGAGGTCGATATTCAGGCTTGCGCTGAACGAAATGTGGACGTGGTTCGACGCGTGACCGGCGGCGGCGCGGTATTCCATGCCGACGAGCTTACCTACAGTATACTGCTGCCTGAAAGCCATCCCTTGATTGAAGGTACCATACTTGATTCTTACCGCTCCCTGTGCGGCGGCGTCGTCGAGGGCCTGTGTTCATTGGGCATACACGCCGAATTCGCTCCGCTCAACGATATCGTGGCCGATGGTCGCAAGCTGTCGGGCAATGCCCAGACGCGCAGGAACGGCTGCTTACTTCAGCACGGTACCATTCTGCTCTCCGTCGACGTGGATGAGATGTTCGCCGTCCTTCTCGTACCCAATGAGAAGATGAAGGGCAGGCTCATCCAGGACGTCAAGGCGCGCGTCGGTTCCGTTTCCGCCATGCTCGGGAGGGCTTTCGGATTCGGTGAGGCGATCGCTGTTTTTCGGGCAGGATTTTCCAGGGCGCTCGGCGCGGATCTCGAGCCGGCGTCTCCATCGGCAGGTGAGCTGGAAAGCGCCAGAAGACTGGCCGAGAGCAAGTTCGGAGCACCCGGCTGGACAGGTAAGCGCTGATACGATGAGCGTTCGTTGCGCTTGCCCGGTCCAAGGCTTACTTGGCCCGGGGTGCTACATCCGGAAGGAACGCGAGAGCATTCGATCCTGCGGATGATGGCGCAAACCGGGCCACCACCTGAGCCTCGAAGAGGGTCTCCAGATTGGCACGGTAAGATATTATCCTATATATGTAGTCCAGCGTACGCCTGGGCGTACCACCCTTGCTGACGCGTCCCTGTCCGGCATTGTACATGGCGAGAGCCGCCACTTCATTGCCTCCCGCTTCGAGGCAAAACGCCAGGTGCGCGGTACCGTAGCGCGCATTGATACGCGGATCAAAAAAATCCTGGGATGTAAGCTTGGGAAACGATCGCGAGTTGAGCTGGAACAAGCCCCGGTCGATCGAATCGCTGTTGTGACCAGTCGCGGCGGTCTTGTAATCGCTCTCTTCATGGACCAAGGCAAAGGCGAGTCCCGGCGGTACACCGCTTTTCGAGGATGCTTCCAGTATGGCAACCGCGACGGTTCTGGACGATGTCAGATTGGTAAAAAATGATATGGTCGCTTCACGGGTCGCTTCATTGGCATAGAATCGGCCGATGTGATCCTCGCGGGCCGTCTCACTGACGGCCTTGGAGTAGTCGCCTTCTTCAACTCCGCTGAGTTCCATAAAACCGCTGGGTATGTATGCTGAAACAGACGTTTCCGCGCCGTTGTCGATAGTGCACCCTCCGTACAGTAGGGCGAGACCGACAAGAAGCACGCTTCCGCCGATTGGCTTGAGTATATCGGTGAACGAAAAAATCCGCATATATGAATAGAACTCCTCGTATCGGAATGGACATATTTACGAAAACAGGCTTGATTGTACGAATATTCCTGTGAACGTCAAGGGGGTGATATGGCTGGAGTAAGGGATCAGGTCTCTGACAGATGCGGATTGGCTGACAGAATGGCTTTTATCAGATCGTGCCTGCCATAAGGTTTGGGAAGGATACCGGCGAAATCACCGTTCCTGACGCGCGCATTGGTGGCATCATCTTCGTAGCCGGTACTCACGATGATGGAGAGATTCGGTCGTATCGTTTTCAACTGAGATATGGTTGCCAGTCCATCCTGATCGGTCATGTCCACATCCACGATGGCCAGGTCGGGAGAACAGGCGCCCTGAACCATCTCGTCAATGGCCTGGTGACAGTCGGAAACGGCGCACACCGATAAGCCCATTGAAGACAGTATCCTGGTCGTCGTCTTGAGGATGCTGCCATCGCCATCTATCAGCAATACCGTACCCTGGAAGTGGACCGACGCTTCTCCGGTTTCCCGAGCAAACCACTGTTCATCGAATGATGCATCGTGAAGCGGCAGGTAGACCGAGACGGTCGTTCCCTTACCCGGTTCGCTACGGACGGCCACGCCGCCGGCGTGTGCCTTGACTATGCCCGCCAAGGCAGCCAGGCCAAGGCCGCGCCCCGTTTTCTTCGTCGTGTAGAACGGATCGAATATCCTGTCCTGGACGTCGGGGGCGATGCCTGTTCCCTCGTCCGAGGTTTCCAGAACCGCATAGCGGCCTGCAGCCAATTCGGCGCCGCTCCGGATAGCCAGGATGTCCTGTTCTTGCAGGTTCTCGATGGCGACGCGTACGGTTACGGGGACGTTTCTCCCGCTCGACGCTTCGGCGGCGTTGGATACAAGGTTGGCCAATACTTGGCGTAGCTGTACTGGATCTCCGCGAATTATCACGGTCTGATCTGACAAGAGGTACCTGATGGGAACCTTGTGCGGCGCCATGGCTTGCAGTACCTTGGCTGATTCCGATACCAGTTCATTGAGGTCGAGCGCCTCGTTCGAGAAGACGGTCCTGCCGGAGAAATCCAGCATGCGCCTGGCCAGGTCGCCGGCCTGTCTGGCCACGGATAGGGAATCCCTCAGATATGCGAAGGCGTCGGAATCAGCGTCTATGGAGAGTAGTGCGACATCGATACCGCCTATGATGGCGGTGAGCAGGTTGCTGAAATCGTGGGCGATGCCGCCAGCCATGATGGCCATGCTCTCGTAGCTTTGCGCCTTGACCATCCGGGCTTCCAGGTGGCGCCGTTCCTCCTCGAGGCGCGAGCGCTCTTCCATGTCGCGAACCAATTGCGCGTTCGCTGCGGTCAGGCTCTGGTTCGATTTTTTCAGTTCACCGTTCAGCGCCGACAGTTCAGCCGTCTTCAGTTTGACCAGGTGATTCAGCTGGATGGTCCAGGCCGTCGCAACGATCGCCAGCAGGATGGCGACGCCCAGGACGATGAAGAATGGAAGGGTCCAAATGGATGTCTTGACGGCGCTCTTGGCATAGGAGACGCCGAGCCATTTTTCATAGATCCTGGACAAGGTTCCGTTGGCGCGCGCGCGCGCCAACCCCTTGTCGAGGATGGAGACCAGGAGGTCATTGCCCTTGATCGCCGCCATGCAGTCGGAACCGACGTACAACGGTGTTCCCGTTTTTTTTATGGCTTCAGTGAGTCGCCCGTTGTAAATATGGTAGAACACGATCTGCTCGTCCCCGATCAACGCATCGGCATCGCCAAAGGCGACAGCCTGCAGGGCGGAGGCAAAATCGTCTGTATACAGGAATTTCACGTCGATTCCGGATGTTTTCAGGAATTCGATGGCGTAGTCGCCTCGCTGGACTGCGACGAGCTTGCCGTCCAGATCGGACGGATCCAATATGTCAGTCCGTTCGCTCTTGACGAATATGGACGCCGGAATGGAAAACACTTCCGTGGTGAAGCTGAAACGTTGTTCCCGCTCAGGGCTGCGGAATATCCCGGTAAGTGCGTCCGCGGATCCGTCCAGAACCGCTTTCTGGGCGGCCGCGAAGGGCATGGGCTTGAACACTGGGTCGAAACCGTACTCGGTGGCCATCCAGCGAATCAGTTCTATTGCCATGCCAGAGTATTCGCCGCGCCGGGGATGAATGAACTCGAAGGGTGGATAGGATGTCTGACCGACGAAAACGATCTCTCCGCTGGACGCGAGCCAGTCTTTCTCTGCCACGGTAAGCTTCGGCTCGGCCTGAACGCCGAGCGAAACCGCGAGGAAGAAGGAGAGCGCGAGCAGAAACGTACGTATCACGATGGGATTGTAAACCGAAATAGAAAGGATGGCCAGCAAAGAGAGAAAGATTGGGAAATTTCCATGGATATAGAAGGCCGCGATACAGATTGGCATGGCGCCTGAAGCGGAGTTTATCAAGTATCCTTGCGTTCATCCGCGCACCGGCGTTACAATGAAGGTTCTTCAATAGAGTCATTGAACGTATGATTGGCTCACTTGCACAAATATCGACCCCTCGGGAGGAAGCGGATGATGGACAGGAATCAGGCTATCCAGCTGTGGCGCGAGCACAATGACGAAGAATCGTTGTTCAAGCATGCCCTCAGCGTCGAGGCAGCCATGCGGCGCTTCGCCGTCCGTTACGGGGAGGACCCGGATTACTGGGGAATGGTAGGCCTTCTGCATGACGTGGATTACCAGAAGCACCCCGACGAGCATCTTCAACACGCGCGCGCGATGCTGGAGGCCGCCGATTGCGATGACGCGTTTATCCGCGCGATAGAAAGTCACGGATGGGGATTGTGCTCCAACGTTGAGCCGGCCCTTACCATGGAAAAGGTTCTGTACGCGGTGGATGAACTTACCGGTTTCATCGCCGCCTGTGCCTACGTGCGTCCGTCGAAAAGCGTCCTGGACATGGAAGTCAGGTCGGTAAAGAAGAAGTGGGGAAGCGCTGCCTTTGCCGCGGGAATCCGGCGCGATGTCATCGAGAAGGGTGCCTCCATGCTCGGCCTGCCCCTTGAAGAGTTGATCCAGGAGACCATCCTGGCCTTGAGGGCCGCGGCCGCGGACGTGGGACTCAAGGGAACGGCTTGAGGCTGGCCTGCCCGGCGGTTGACCTCCGGGTCGCCATCGGGAGATAATCGACAGGCGGACCCGATCCCGCAAGATCGGGCGTACGCCGTTCCCGGCAACCCCGCCGGATCATTTTTACCCGGAGCGATACCCGTATGGCCATGTTTGATAATCTCGCCAGCAAGCTCGGCGACGTCGTGCGCGTCGTGGGCGGCAAGGCGTCGATCACCGAAAAGAATATTGATGAAGCCGTCGACCAGATCAAGATGGCCCTGCTTGAAGCGGACGTGAACCTGCGTGTGGTGCGCCGCTTCGTCAATGCCACCATCGAGGAAGCCAAGGGCGAGAAGGTCCTGAAATCGGTATCCCCCGGGCAGCAATTCGTCAAGATCGTGCACGATCGCATGGTGGCTTTGCTCGGCGATAGCCGGCAGGATCTGGAACTGAAAGGACCCGACGTCGTCAGCGTCGTGCTCCTTGTTGGCCTGCAGGGCTCGGGCAAGACCACGAC
>SPCK01000238.1 GCA_004525355.1 Spirochaetales bacterium | reverse complement strand
GCGCCGGAAGCACGCAGGGCCTCGGCATCCCTTCCGTTGATGACGGCCCAAGCCGCTCCGTCGGGATAACCTGAACGCGGATATACGGTCGGGCGCCAGTCTTCGGCCAGATCGTGTACATGCATGAGCAACGGCAATCCATCATCCGCGAGACGTGACAACGCGGGAAGCAGGGATGCGTTCTTGCGCAGCGTCGGATTATGCACATGGATGACCGTCTCCGGTCCCATGCGAACAACGGCTTTCCGGATGGCCTCGGTGATAACCCTGACGCCATCGGGATCAGGCGCGTCCATCGATGAAGCCGCGTCGTAACCCAGGGCGGGCTCGATGGAGAACTCGAAACCTGGATCGGTTCCGGGCGGTTCGCCAAAAATGCCCTGAACCCGTACCCCGCGCGCCGACAACGCTGAAGCCTGGCGCCTGATTACGCTCGTCACGCCTCCCGGCTTCAGGTGATAGTGTACGATCAGTACGTTCATGGGCTGTCCACGCGATCCGGAAATTTTTTCCGGTACTCGGGCAACGTGAGTATCGGCGGCCTCTCGACTATCTGGATGACGTTTTCCTTTTTGCGGTAAATACCGTTCTCCAGCTCGTACTGTATCATGGTGCTGTGAAGCTGGGTCGCGATGTCGGCCTTTCCAGCCTGCCTGAGCTTGGCGATGAAGGTCTGGATGATGCCGAACGACATGCGTCCCAGGGCAAGCGTCGTCTGGTTCCGGTGCACTCGTTTGTCGAGGTCCACCTGGGCCATGGCATCCATGCCCGATCGCTCATACAAGTCAATCAGCATGCTCGTCTCGATGCCGTACCCGATCGGAAATGCGATGGAGTCAAAGCTGTCCCGGAATCCGGCGTATTCACCGGATAGGGGCTGTATGAACTGTGAAAGCTCCGGGTAGAAGATGCTGAACAGGGGTCTGATAACCAGTTCCGTTACGCGACCGCCACCGGACGGCTTGATCGTCTTCCGGTCGAGCGCTATCGGCCGGTCATAAAACGCCTTGACGAAACGGATTTCATCGTCCATGAGCAAGGGGCCTATCAGGCCGTATACGAAACGCGGATGTATGTTCTTGATATCCGCATCGATATATACAATGATATCGCCCTCGAGAACGTAGAGCGCCTTCCAGAGGTTCTCCCCCTTGCCCTTAAATGGTTCCAGTTCGGGCAGGATATCAGAGGCCTGGTATACCTTGGCGCCATACTCGGCGGCGACCTGGGCGGTGCGATCCACGGAACCCGAGTCGATGACCACGACCTCGTCGATGAGGCGATGCCTCACCTGGAGCTCGGAGCGTATTACAATAATTTCCTTGGCGATGGTAGCTTCTTCGTTCAGGGTGGGAAAGCAGAGTGATATCTTGAGATTACGCTCTTCCTTGCGCCTGACCAACGCCGCGATATCGGAGAAGGCGCTATGGTGAAACGTCCTGTCCTCGAGCCAGTCCTTCGAGTCAGTCATGACAGACCTCCTCGTCGATAGCCATCACGATGCCTACCAGTTGTGCCATGCCCCTGTACAGTGAATCCACGTGCGCGTTCGCGGTTTCCTGGTGATAATCCGATCCGAGGGCGGCGCCTATCGTAATGGCGGGAATGCCGCGCTTGAGAAAGTAGTACAGTTCCGAGACGCTCGGGTAGACGTCGGGCTCCAGGTCCAGCGCGCGCATGACCGCGACCGCCTGCCTGGTCAGCGGATGCTCCCATCCCAGGTTGGCCGCGCCGAGCTCGACCGCTACGTCGTACGTCACATCGACCCGCATCTCGTAGCGGACCAAATCGATGATGCCCAGAATCTTGGACGAAATATCCGCCAGCACCTCATTGGAGACGCTGCGCAGCTCGAGCCCGATACGCGCCTGGGCCGCAGGATCGCCGTACTTGTAGCCGGCCTTGATCATGCCGACGGTCAAGGCGGTCTGCGGTCGCGTGGGGACCCTGATTGCCAGCAAGTGATCGACGATGGCGGTCGCCACGACGACCATATCCTCGGTTGCGCCTTTCTCGTCCTGCCTGCGTTCACAGACGATGTCGGCGCGCACGACCGCGTTGCTGAAATAATTGAGCCGTCCCAGTTCGCCGCCCTTGACGATTATTACGGCGCAGGGATTGATTTCCAGGTGATCGATAAAACGTTCAAAGAGGGTGAGGTTCTTGGCATCCCGCATCGTATTGGCGATACCGGCTATCATGATGGGCGCCTTGGTCGCGATACCGTGGCGCCTGAGTACGTCCGGAAGCGACAAGGCGGCCGCGGCGCCAACGGCGTTGTCCATGATACCCGGGCCGGAAATCAGTCCGTCCTTGATCGAGTAATGAATATCTCCCGGGGGCGCGTACATCGAGTCAAGCTCCGCGACAACGAGAATGGGTGCCCGTCCCGGGTCGCTACCCTTTATCAGGCCGATGGGATTCCCCAACGGATCGGTCGTGCATTCGTCGACCCCGAGTTCCACCAGGCGTTCTGCGAAGAAGCGGGCGCGAACGCTGTAGTCCGTACTGGCGGTTTCGTCATCGCTCTGCCACGTACCGGCGTACGACGGAACTTCGCCCAGCAATATCAGGTTGCCCAGGATCAGTTCCTTGTCGCCCTCCAGGGAGGATTCCAAGGAATGTATGGATTGCAGCAGTGAATTATGCGCTTTATTTCCCAGTTTAGGATGCCTCCATCTATCAAATTGTTTCTATGCGTGTCTTGATATCAGTGTAATGTCTGGAAGACGTGCAGTAAACCCTACGGCCCGATCTTCTTCCCTGTCCCGTTCGAGGCTGGTATACTGTGCGTATGACAGGATTCAGGCGCTCCGCCTACGCGTCCATGCGGCAGGCCCGGGATGGCGACGAAATGGTAGATTTTGAGCGACTCGACCTTCCGCCGCCTGCCCGCATACTCGCAGGAAGACGGACCTTCCTTGTCGTGCCGGCCGCCTCCCTGCGTGTCCTTTCCGATACAGCCTTCACGGCCATACAATTCAAGGCGCGCTCCAGCCTGATCAGGGATTTTTGCCGTATTTCGCTCGACCCAATGGGATCGGCCGGAGACAGGCTCGTGGCCGACGCCCTTCTCGAGAATACACGCATAGCCTCCGGCGGTATTTGGCCGCTCTGTCAGGACACCGGTACCGCCGCTGTTTACGGCTGGAAAGGCGACCATATCCTCGTCGATGGCGATGAAGAGCTCGCCCTGTCCGAGGGCTCCGCCGAGGCCTGGCGCAACAAGCGCCTGCGCAACAGCCAGATCGTACCCGACAGTCTCTACGTCGAACGCAATTCAGGCGACAACTCGCCGTTGGCCTGCGAACTGTTCGCGGAAACGGGCAGTGAATACCGGTTCCTGTTCGTCGCCAAAGGTGGAGGTTCATCCAACAAGACTTCCCTGTTCCAGGAGACGAAACGCGTGCTGCAACCAGCCGCCTTCGAGACGTTTATACGCAAAGTCGTGAAGGACCTTGGAGTCTCGGCCTGCCCGCCATACCGCGTGGTTCTGATCGTGGGGGGACAGAGTCCCGAGGAAGCCATGCTGGCGGCAAAGTTGGCTGGATGCGGCGCCCTGGATGGCCTACCCTGTTTCCCGGGTTTGTCAGGCGATCCATTCCGGGACCTGGATGCCGAAAGCATGGTCATGCGAATCGCGGCCGAAAGCGGCTGGGGGGCGCAATTCGGCGGTACTGCCCTGGCGCGGGACGCACGGGTGGTTCGCCTGCCGCGCCATGCCGCCAGCCTCCCGGTGGTCGCGGCTGTATCATGCGCGGCGCACCGGCAAGCCTATGCCTACATCGATGGCGATGGATTCTTTCTGGAACGCCTGGCCGGACTCCCCGAAATCGAGCTCATTGCGGATGAGGCCAGACGATCGTTCGCGGCTCTGGCCGCAAGCCCGGAATACGCGTTGCCGATTGCGCAGTTCAAGAAGGCCATGCGCATCGATCTCGGTTCAAACATGCGCGTACCCAAAAATCTCGCGGCCGGCGATCTGGTTGAACTTCACGGCCCTGTCGTGCTCGCGCGCGACGCCGCCCATGCGCGCCTGGCCGCCATTCTGGCCCGGGGAGAATCCGCGCCCGATTGGTCGCACTACCCCGTATTCTACGCGGGCCCGACGGAAACGCCCGCTGGACAGGTTTCGGGCTCGATCGGGCCAACCACATCCAAACGCATGGATGGCTATCTTGACGATTTCATGTCACGCGGTATTTTCACCGTGATGATCGGCAAGGGCGAGCGAAGCCCGGCCTGCGCCGCGGCCTGCGCCCACT
>SPCK01000249.1 GCA_004525355.1 Spirochaetales bacterium | reverse complement strand
TCGACGACGGTTTCAAGGCGATGTGGAATCCCGACGATGCAACCATGCAGTCGGCCTACGAGTACGGCAAGGCGTTCGCGGGCAAGCTGGCAGGCGGCTGAGTCAATAGGCAGCCACAAAGGCGATAGAATCCCCGGTTGCAGCGAGAACAGCCGGACATCCGAGATCTCCGCTTCCGAGACGGGCCAGCGCGCGTTCCTTGCCCGCGCTCCTGACCAGGAACCTCGTTCGGTTCGCCGAGCGCAAGGCCACTATCCCGAGGCTCAAGCGTTCCTGCGGGAATTCCGGCGCCCTGCCGCGTACGGCAAATGCTCCCGAAACAAGCGCCGGATCGCCGGGAAACAGGCCAGCGGTGTGGCCATCGACGCCCAGACCCAGGTAGCAGATATCGAAAAGCGACGACGAATCCCCGCGTTCGTGATCCAGACTCGACAGGAAGTCCTCCATGGCGGCCGGTTCGCAGCCACCGGGCTTCCATCCCGCGAGTACGGCCGTGCCGGAATCAAGTGCCGGCGCGAATGCTCGCAGTATCATGGTCTCGTTCCTGTATCGCGAATCGAGTTCTCCCTCCCTCTCGTCTCGGATGACGAGGACGGCAGGCAGATACCCGGGAACCAGGCGAGCGAGTTCCTCGGCCATGAAGCGGTAGGCGGGTTCCGGCGTTGTTCCACCGGCCAGGGCTATCAGGGGCGGGCGCCTTCGTCGTCATAGCACTGTATCCGAATCATGGGCGCACGTATGTACGGTCCGCCGCCCCGAGAGCAAGTCGTTCTTTCATGCTATACTGCGAGCCTATGAAGATTCCAGAACTTGTCAGCGCCTTCGGCGTCCAAGACACGTCGCTTTCGGACAGGGATCTGTACGCGCACTGTATCGATGCATTGAAGAGTCTGGGGCCCCGAGGCAGGGTATTGGCCCTGCCGCCCGACGGCACCAGGGCGCATTCTCGCGCCAGCGTCATCCTGAAGGCGGCATACGACCTTTACGGCGATGCCCTGGTTGCGGTAATGCCCGCACTGGGGACACACCGCCCAATGTCTGAGGCTGAAGTCCTGGCAGTCTTTCCCGGCATTCCGTATTCCTTGTTCCGCCCCCACGACTGGCGCAATGACGTCATCGAACTGGGACGCGTGCCCGCATCCTTCGTCCGCGAGGTTTCGGATGGATTGTGCGACTTTTACTGGCCTGCCCAGGTTAATCGTCTCGTGGCCGAGGGCGGCTTTGACCTGATACTGTCCATCGGGCAGGTGGTTCCCCACGAGGTCGTCGGGATGGCCAATTATTCAAAGAACCTCTTCGTGGGCACCGGAGGCAAGGACGGCATCGACCGCTCCCATTGGCTGGGCGCGGCCTACGGCATCGAGCGCGTTTTGGGCAGGGTGGATACGCCGGTCCGGGCCGTGCTGGATTACGCCCAGGAGCACTTTGCCTCCACACTGCCTATCCTCTACGCGCTTACCGTGATCGGCCCGGACGATTCAGGCGCCGATATAACGCGAGGCATCTTCATCGGAGCGGGCCGGAGCGCCTTCGAGCAGGCTGCCGAGCTTTCCTCCCGGGTGAATATTTTCCGGACGGGCAAGCCCGTCCAGACCATGGTCGTTTGGCTGGACCCGCAGGAATTCCGTTCAACCTGGCTCGGGAACAAGGCCATCTACCGATCGCGGCTTGCCATGGCCGAAGGCGGCAGGCTCATCGTCCTGGCCCCCGGGGTAGCGTCCTTCGGCGAGGACGAACGCATCGACCGTACAATACGCCGTTACGGTTATCGCGGGGCGGCGCGCGCCCGGGAACTGGTTGAATCCGGTGAACTGTCCCACGACCTGGCTGGCGCGGCCCACCTGGCCCACGGCTCCGCCGAGGGCCGATTCGAGGTCGTCTACGCAACGGGCGGACTCTCCCGTGAGGATATCGAATGCGTCGGCTATCGATGGGACGATTATGAGGAATTGTCAAGACGCTATGATCGGGCACTTCTTTCCGACGGCTGGAACAGCGCGGACGGCGAAGAGTTCTACTTCATTCGAAACCCGGCGCTGGGCTTGTGGATGGCGTAAGGCGCAATGATGAGGTTTTTTAGCCACAGGCGCATTGACAAATAGGTGCCGGTAGGCACAATACAAGTACGCGGTGGGCCCGCATACTGCCGTGTGCAGGTGGATGACGACCGGTTGGGTTTCGGAGGATAAAGTGTATAAAAATCTACTGGATATTCCGTTTCAGGCAGCGGTCCGGTTTTCCGATCGTGTCTCCCACAAGTTCCGGATCGGCGACCGGGTCGAGACCCGTACCTTCTCCGAGCTTGCGCACTTGATCCGCGTACTCACCGCCGGATTCTCCGGCGCCGGCGTATCGCGGTCCGATCACATCGGGTTTTTCGTCAACAACCGATACGAATGGATCGCCACCGATTTTGCGCTGATGGCGCTGGGAGCGGTATCGGTTCCCCGGGGTTCCGACACGCCCCCCAAAGAGATCGGCTTTATTTTCGGGCATTCAGAATCGTCGTACCTGATACTGGAAGACGCGTCGCAGCTCAAGAGCCTCGTCGACGTTTTCCAGGCAGAGGACTGGAAACGCTGCCGCAAGATATTCCTGGTGGAAAGTTCCAAGCCGGAAGAGATTCCCGACTTCCTGCGCGACTCCACCGTTTCATACGACCAGCTCATCCATGACGGAGAGGCTCGCCTTGCAAACGATCCCGGCCAGATCGAGCGACTCTCCGGGATCATAAAAGAAGACGACCTGTTGACCATCGTGTATACATCGGGCACGACCGGCAACCCCAAGGGCGTCATGCTTACCCAGGGGAACTTTCTGCAGAACGTGAAGGCGAATACACCCAGGTTGCAGATCGATCCCGAGAAAGCCGAGACCACCGTCGTGATGCTCCCCTCGTGGCACGTCTTCGAGCGTGCGTTCGAGTATTGCTGCATAGGTACCGGCCTCAAGCTGGTGTATTCCCACGCGGGTAGATTCTCGGCGGATCTCCTCGCGGAACGGCCAGAAGTCTTGATCTCCGTGCCTCGCATCTGGGAATCCATTCACCAAAAGCTCATCAAAGCCCTGGGTGAAATGCCCGTGGCAAAAAGCCGGCTCGTCCTCTCGTTCATCAAACTCAACCAAGTCTACCTTTCCTCCGCCCAATATCTCGCGGGGCATTACATTTCCCTGCGGAAGCGCTCCTTCATCGAGAGGCTCCTCACCTGGGTGCTGAAACTATTCCGGGTCGTTCTCCTGTTCCCGGGACATCTCCTTGCGCACAAGCTGTTCAAGCCGTTCAGGGACAAGGTCGGCGGCCGCCTGCGCGTCGCGACGTGCGCAGCGGGGTCCTTGCCCAAGTATCTCGACGAACTTTTCAACTCGATCGGCATAACGCTGGTCAACGCCTATGGCATGACCGAATGCGCGCCCGGAATACTGTCGCGCACGCTTGAAGCCAATACATTCGGAAGCACGGGCATTCCCTTCGACAATACGGAGGTCGAGCTTCGCCGCGAAGACGGTACCATTACCGACATAGGCGAGAAGGGAATCGTATTCGCGCGTGGCCCGCAAGTAATGAAAGGCTATTTCCGGAATCCGGAGGCAACGGCCGCAGTCCTGGATTCTGACGGATGGCTGAACACGGGAGACCTCGCGGTACGCTCCGAGAACGGCGAAGTGATCATCGTGGGCCGGATGAAGGACACTATCGTCCTTATGGGCGGAGAAAACGTCGAACCGGAGCCCATCGAGGACAAGCTCAAGGAAAGCGTCTATATTGACCATGCGGTTATCATCGGGCAGGACCAGAAGCAGATATCCGCGATCCTGGCGGTCAACGAGGAGGAGCTCATGAAACTGGCGGAGCAGCTCAAGCTATCCGCCGGAGAGATATCCACAGAAGGCCAATACTCGATAGAGAACGACGTTATCTATTCCATCCTCCTCAAGGAAGTGAACAACTTGATCTCCAAGGCGCACGGGTTCAAGCCATTCGAATATATCTCGAAGATTCTTCCGGTACGCAGCGATTTCAGCATCGGCAAGGAACTAACCCAGACCCTCAAGATCAAACGAAAATTCATTGAAGACCGGTACCATGAATTGATAGAACACTTTTTCAGCAACAAGGACGGGAAGAACTAGCGTCGCGTTTCCG
>SPCK01000069.1 GCA_004525355.1 Spirochaetales bacterium | reverse complement strand
CTCGTGGAAAAGGGCGACTACCTCGGCACCTGGCGCTTCATTGAAGCCAAGATCCTGGGCTTGGGCGAGTAAGGAGGCCAGCTATGGCGAAATGGAACGTGCTCGTTACCCGGCGCATACCGGAGGAAGGGCTCGAGCTGTTGGCACCGCATTGTGCGCTGGAGCTTAACCCGCAGGATCGGCCCATGACGAGGGCCGAACTGCTGGCCTCGGCTGCTGATAAGGATGGCGTGCTCTGCCTCCTCACCGACAGAATAGACGCGGAGCTCTTGGACACGGCTACAAAGGTCAAGGGCTTTGCCAATTATGCAGTAGGTTTCGACAATATGGATGTGCCCGAGGCTACCAGGCGGCGCATTCCCCTATCAAATACGCCCGACGTGCTGACCGACGCTACGGCCGACATGGCCTGGGCCCTGCTCTTTGCGGTTGCCAGGCGCGTCGTGGAATCCGACGCGGTAATGCGCTCTGGCACCTGGCAGGGCTGGGGCCCGCTCCAGTTCATTGGCGGAGACATCACCGGGGCTACGCTAGGCATCGTGGGCGCGGGCCGCATTGGCACGGCGATGGCCGCCAGGAGCAAAGGCTTCGGCATGCGCGTGCTCTATACCGACGCCAGGCGCAATGATGCTCTGGAGCACGACACCGGAGCGCGCTTCGTCGATTTCGACGAGCTCTTGCGCCTTTCTGACTACGTGAGCGTGCATGTTCCCTTGCTGCCAGAGACGCGCCACCTCTTCTCGTACGAAGCCTTCGGCAAGATGAAGAAGAGCGCCTACCTCATCAACACGTCCCGCGGGCCGGTGCTGGACGAGGCCGCCCTCGTAGTAGCGCTCAAGGATGGCCTCTTGGCGGGCGCCGGCCTCGACGTATACGAGCGCGAGCCCGCCATCGCCGAAGGCCTCGCCGCCCTGCCCAACGCCGTACTCACGCCGCATACCGCGAGCGCCACCTTCGCCAGCCGAAGGGGCATGGCTCTCAAGGCAGCAACCAATCTCCTTGCCATGCTACGCGGCGAGCGCGCCCCCGACTGCCTCAATCCCGAGGTATACGGCTAAGCGTATGGACCTACCTCGTTCCCCGCGTCGATAGTCGTAGACGAGCACAATGATAGCCTTGAAGCGCCTGGCGCACCTCAAGGCTCTATTTGAAGGCGATGAAAAATATCGAATGCGGTGTTTTTCAACATTTCTATACTGTCGCTATTGCGCAGCAAACCGTATGGTACACAAACGTAGCGAATGATGTTGGAAGAGCATCCGATTTTTTCAACATTCTGTTCTGCCTATTCGCACGGCAACGAAACCGATGTGCCGAGGGATTGGTGAGGGGGTGCAGGCAGGCTCCGCGACGATTGGCATCAGGCGCACGTCGTCGATGCCGCAAGTGTTCGGAGAAAAAACGGCCCGCTTTTCAGCGAACCGTCCCTTCAAGATAGTTATAGACAAAAGCCACGCAACATTCGTACCCCGAGCGATTATCCCTTTTTCTTCAGCGAAGACGAGAGGAATGCGTAGAGACTCTTCAGGTTGGCCTTTGCCGCCAGGCGCTCGGGCAGCAACTGCTTGAGTATGACCACGGTGATAATCAAGACGAACATCACGGAGATCCAGCTGTTGGTGAAGAAGAAGGTCGGGTCGCCCTTGTTCACGATAAGCGCGCGCCGGAAATTCTCGTCGATCATGGTGCCCAGTATGATGCCCAGCACGATGGGAGCGGCCGAGTATTTCATTTTATCCAGGATATAGCCGATTATGCCAAACGCTACCACAACCAAGATATCGAATCGCTTCAAATTCAGGGCGTATGCGCCGACGATGGACAGTACCGCGATGATTGGCATGAGGTATACCGACGGGATCTTCAATATGCTGCTCATCGGCTTTGCCAGTAGCATACCAACCACCCACAGCGCAATTACCGCAGCCAGGATGAGCGCAGCTATATAGAAAATGAAGCGAGGGCTATCCACCATGATCATGGGGCCTGGCCGGATATTGTGTATCATGAAGGCGCCGAGCAATACTGCGGCGGGAGGGCTCCCAGGGACGGCGAGCGTAAGCAAGGGTATCGTCGCGCCGCCGATCGCCGCGTTGTTGGATACTTCAGGCGCGATTATGGCTTCGTAACACTCGCCCGTGCCCCATTTCTCCTTATGCTTGCTCGATTTCTTGGCATTGTCGTAGCCTATCCAAGCGGCAACATCCTCGCCGACGCCAGGAAGCGCGCCGATGCCCACTCCAATCAGGGCAGACCGGATTATCACAGGGATATGCTTAAAGGTGACGAGCCAGGAGTTGGGATCCTTTTCCTTGGCTACAATCCCGTTTCCTTTGCCAACAGCATTCACATCGCTTATTGTCGGCGGTCCGGCCCGCGCTATGGATAGGGCCTTGATCACCTCCGGGACGGCGTAGAATCCTATCATGGCCGGTATAAGCGATATACCACCCGAAAGGTTGATGTTGCCGAAGTCAAAGCGGGGTGCGCCCGAGATAACGTCATATCCTATAAATGATATGGCCAGCCCTAAAAGACCGCCGATCCAGCCCTTTATGGTCAGGTCGCTTGTCACGATGCTGCCGCACATGAGGACGCCAAAAACAGCCAGAAGAAAGTACTCGACCGCGCTGAACTGCAGAGCTATACGGGAAAGCTGAGGCGCGATCAGTGCGAGAGCCAGTACTCCTATAAGCGTGCCGATTATTGACGCGGAGCGGGTAACCTTGATGGCCAGCGCCGCTTTACCTCGTTTTGCAAATAGATTGCCCTCTATCGCCGTGGCCGCGGCCGAAGCGGTACCAGGTATATTGAGCAGGATAGCGGATATCGACCCGCCGTAAATACCGCCCACATAAATACCCATCAATATGGCGAAGGTATAGGCGACCGGCACCTTATAGGTGAGGCCGGTCAACAGGGCTATGCCCATGGTGGCAGTAAGCCCCGGCAAGGCGCCGATGATCGTTCCGAGCGCGGTGGCGGCAAACAGGATGAGCAGTACAGCGGGATTCATGAGGATCTTCACGAATTCCTCGATTAGATAAAGCATTTCCATGCATCACTCCTGTTTACGGCAGAGGTATCTTGGCCAGGGTCCCGAACGCGTACGTGACGAAGCCGGAAGCCAGAACCGATACAAGAATAGATTTGAACAGATGGCCCTTCTTCTTGTAGCCGAAGGCCATCATCATGATGAAAAGGTAGATGAGCGTAGCAACGAAGAAAGGGAATCCCCTGAAACCGCGTAGTATATTCAGGTAGGACCTGCAGAGGGGGATTAGCGCGAACGCATACATGCACAGCAGTAAAGCCGTAATGATGAAGGTCCTGAACTCCACGTTGCGCAGGAAGGCGACTATTTGTTCCTTTTTTAAAAAATCAATCCGGGCGCCTGCCTTGCGGGCCACGTGGAATAGCGTTAGCGCGCAGACAAACAGGAGCAGGGATACGAGCAAGGGCAACAAGGCGGGCGACTTATACCAAAAGGCAATGGTATCCTTGATAGATTCGGCTGGTACATTCTCCCACTTCCGTCTGAACGGATTAATGAACAGCTTGATGGATTCTATAAAATACAGCAGGGAACCAATCATGATGAATACGCTGAACAGAAGGTCGGCACGCCTCAAGCTACTCTTTTGCACGATACACCACCCAATTTCAAGATTCGCAGGCTATACGACCGGAAAAAAATGCACAATCCTGAATAAAGCCGATCGCGCAGGCAAAAACAGCCTTCGCGATCGGTTATGGATACCTACACCAAGCCGCGCACGGCTATCAGTATATGACCCGGATCAGGGCTTTGCTATACCGCGCTCCGCGGGAGAATAGGTGGTCTTGCCCAAGTCGAACAGTATCCAACAAAGATTGGATTCTGACTTTTGGGCCATAGCCTTGGCTTCGGCGCCAGATTTATTGAAGATGACCGCGATCTGGTCGGCTGCAAATCCGGTCATGTCGGGGTTCGCCATGGCGGCCTTGAAGGCGTATGTAAGCTTGGCCTTGACATCGGCGGGCGTGTCGGAAGGCACCTTGAAGCCCAGCCACTGCTGGAGGGGAAGGTACTTGGCGATTCCAGGGATGGACTTGGTGATCGCCGGTATGGCGATAGGCTTCGCGCTCGCGGTAAAATTGTAGGCCACGGTATCCATGTGAGCCAAGGGGATGAGCTGACCGGAGCGGATGTAATCCTTCACTTCACCGGCCGAAGCGACAACAAGGTCCGCGTCAATACCGCCCACGGTAGCCACTATGGCGGGACCGGATCCGGCATACGATACCCAGGTAAAGGGCCAATTGCCGTAATTCTTCTCTGAAATCAGGCTGGCAAGGGCGAACCAAAGACCGCCGGTGGTGCCGGCTATCTTGAGTTCGTTTTTCTTCCCGTAGGCCGCGAGCTTATCGAGAGTGTCGATGCCCAGAGCTGCTGCGGTCTTTGCGTTTACGCAAAGCAGACCAGGCGAGCCGCCGGCGATGAAATAATCCCAATCCTTGGAGGTCTGGGTTATGGGCGTGGTTACCGGGATGGTAAGCGGCGTTTCGGAAGTGGCAGCCAGTACATAGCCGTCGTGGGGAGAGGTCCATACCTGGGAAACACCGATGGAACCCGCGCTACCGCCAGTCACATTGGTCACGGTAATGGCCACGCCGAGCTCCTTGGCCATGGCTTCCATGACTTTGCGGGCCCATACATCGGTGCCGCCGCCTTGGCCAAAGGGAACGATCGCGCTTATATCCCTTTCAGGATACGCGATTTCCTTTTGACCGTTGGCAAAAACGGCTGTCACCGCCATTAGAACGATGACAAATAATGCAATACTTTTGGACATCTTCATAAAAACCTCCTGGAACCGAGTTGAACTATCAAAGCCCATGCGGGCAGATAGTACCGTACATCTCCCCATAGTCACATCTTTACGTAAAATTGTATGGAGAGTTTTGTATACAGAATTATAGTAGCAGGATATCCTGTAATGTCAAGAAAAAAGATCAAAGACGACACAATTCACCTTAAGCAGATGCCGGAGCGCGGTGTTGGGGCAAGAAGCTTGACTTGTTTTGGAAAATGAGTCGATTACTTCAATATCATACGAGCAGCATGGAGAACAGCGCGCGACTGTCTCGAAATAAAAAATGCAGGTGGTCAGTGTCTTGGCATCGCTGCCATCTGCGTACTAGTCTGCAAGCTGGTTTTTAAGCCCTGGTTTTTTAGGGGGGGGGAGGAGGGAGAGGGAATGGAGACGAATTCCAATTAAAATACCAATCACTTGTGCACATTTTATAGTATTCTTTTCAGCTGCAAGAAAACCTCTGGCGGCGTCTTATCGAAATTGTCGCAAGGGAATTGCGGGAAGAGTTTCTGGATGGAAGGAGGCCTCATGCAGAAGCTCGTAGTCTCGTTTTCGATAATCGTGATCTCGCTCGTTTCAGGATACGTCTTCAATGCCACAATCATTAAAGGCCTCGTACGCATCAACATGGCCTCGGCGGAAACGATGCGGCGAGGCATGCAGAAAATCGCCCTGCTGGTAGTCAATCCTGTGGCATTCTGCAGTGCTGTTTGGGTGATCGACCTATCCGAGCGTCGCTATTTCATATTGCCCGTTATCGGTATAGCGGCCCTGGCAACCGGGCTGGGGCTAGGCTTTTTTGGTAGCAGGCTGCAACGTCTTCCTCCCGGGCGCGCAGGAGTCTATGTTACCTGCGCCTCGTTTACGAACATAGGCAACATCGGCGGCCTGTTCGTTTTCCTGCTTCTGGGAGAATCCGCGTTCGCTCTCATTCCATTCTATAAACTCTTCGAGGAACTCTGGTATTACTCCATCCTCTTTCCGCTAGCTCGTTCGTACGGCGCGCGTTCAAGCCCCGGATTGACTGGCGTCAAGGCTAATTCGGGTATGCCCGCAGGAGCGTTGAGAGTCCTGCGCGATCCCTTTTTACTCGTGGCGCTCTGCGCCGTGGCATTGGGTCTTGGGCTTAACGCGGGCGGCATCGCAAGACCTGTTTTCTTCGGCCGGCTCAATTCCGCGCTTGTGCCGCTGAGCTCTTTTCTGCTGCTTTTCGCGATAGGCATGCGGATGCGGTTCAGGATAGCCAGACCGGATCGTCTCGCCGCCTTCCTTCTGATCCTGGGCAAGGCGCTGGTGGCTCCCGCCATAGTGACCGTGCTGGCAGTCTTTGCAGGCCTGAATGAGACCGCCGGAGGACTCGGGCTGAAGGTTGTTCTCGTACTCTCGGCCATGCCGGTCGGATTCCTGGGACTTGTGCCGCCAGCGCTCTACAACCTGGACCAGGATTTTGCGGGATCCTTGTGGCTTGCTTCAAACGCTGCGCTTCTGCTCATCGTACCCGCCCTGTTCATATTGCTGCCCGGAGTCACCGGCTCTTGATTGGTATTGTTGCAGGAGAAGATCGTCCTGGGACTGTTAAAGCACTGACGAGAGATGCCCTGGTCGGTTCCGACTCGAGGCGGCGGACCCGGGTCCGCAGGGAAAATTTGCAGCTGGCGCATGGAAGCGGGCCATGTCGAGGAGGATATCCGTCTCGTGAAAGTGTATGCGTCCAATTTAACAGGAGATAAGCACAGGCCTATCGATTTCAGGTATCTCCAAACAACCGTCCACCGCAGCGAGCCCGTCCAAGTCACCATTGATCACCATACGGTGGATCAGCGTATCGTTCACCCGGTTGACCGTTGACTAGTCTGTGAAATTAATTGCAAAAACAGAAATACTCCCTTGCACCTGATGACATCCTTTAGCGTTTCATGCTATAGTTCGCGTGCTAATAGTATTCCCTCGTCTTTTTGGGCTATTTCACGGCATTGAGAGGGAGCCGTTCCAGATCCAGCGAGGTTCGTTGGTCACGGGACTGTACCTGGCACTCAAACCGTCACGCCTTGGGCTATATGCCACGAGGCGGCCCCCAGAGTTCCGAACATTCTATCGCATAGTCTTCTCATGCAGGAAAATATCGATGCAATCATCCAGTTACTCCCGATCAGGCTCGCGCCGAGCGCCCTCAAGCGATCCCTCGTCCTACGCTTCCAAGAGGTCATACGGCGGATACGCCAAGGGGCGTCCTTCCGGCAAAGGCGCAGGCTCACGCGGTTCGGCCTTGTCGCGCTTCAAACAGGCCATCAATCCGTCCCTGTTCATCCAGGAAGCCAAGCTCGAGGAAACCTCGGTTTATACCCCGGTCAATAGCTTTTCCAGCTTTCCGCTCTTCCGGAAGATCTCCGAGAACATAGCCGCGACGGGTTTCCAGCAACCCACGCCCATCCAGGACCAGACGATTCCCTTGGTACTCCAGGGCAAGGACGTGGTCGGCATAGCCAACACCGGCACCGGCAAGACCGCGGCTTTCGCCATCCCCATGATCCAGGACCTCGTTACCCACATGGATCACCGAGCCATCATCATGGCGCCGACGAGGGAACTGGCCGAGCAGATCATGGAGGAGTGTTTCAGGTTCGGCAAGGGTTGCGGGCTGCGGAGCGCGCTCCTCATTGGCGGGGCGTCCATGAACCTCCAGAAGCGCGATCTTCGCTATAACCCGCGGGTTGTCGTGGGTACTCCCGGGCGCATCAAGGATCACGTGCGGCAGGGTACCCTCCCCCTCCAGCTCTTCAATTTCGTGGTACTCGATGAAGTGGATCGCATGCTGGACATGGGCTTTATCGACGACATCGGCGACATACTCTCCAAGGTATCCAAGGAGCGGCAGTCCCTGTTCTTCAGCGCGACCATGGAACCCAGGATCTCAAAGCTGATAGAGCAATTCTCCAAGGATCCCGTAACGATATCGACCAAGAAGCACGCTACCGTGGATAGTATAAGCCAGGACGTCGTCTACTATTCCGGCAGGAACGAGAAGATAGAGATGCTTCACGACCTGCTCATCAAGGGGACGTGCGCCAAGACCATCATTTTTGACGATACCAAGCGCGCCGTGGAGAGCCTGGGCCGCGAGCTGCATGCCCGTGGCTTCAAGGTCGACGAAATCCACGGCGACAAGAGCCAGGCCCAGCGATCCCGGGCCATAAGGCGCCTCAAGAGCGCCGAGATAGACATACTGGTGGCTACCGACGTTGCCGCCCGGGGCATCGACGTGTCGGACATCACCCATGTCATCAACTATTCCACGCCCAACAGCTACAATGATTACGTGCACCGCATCGGCAGGACCGGCCGAGCCGGCAAGGTCGGGTATGCGCTTACGTTCGTGGCACGCTAGCCTCACGCGATCGATCGTTTAAATTGTCCGCGGGCCCTTGGTCCGCGGACATTTTTTTCAGCGCTCATGGCATGTCCCGACAGCCATATGCCCCGGTATCCATCCACGGTTTGACAGGAGCGCAATTTGGACCCAGAATCGCTCATATATGAGAATCCCGAGTGCGATGGCCACAATAGTGATGATTTGCATGCTCGCGCCGGCCTCTGCTCAGCCACCCCTGCGCCTCGTCGTGACGGCCGGAGACGACGGTCTGAAGGCCGCGCAGCAGTGGACCGAACTCATCCGCACACTGGATCTGGAATTCGGCGTTCAGCTGACGATAGTAGCCGAAGACGGGGAAGCCCGCCGTTTGCTG
>SPCK01000024.1 GCA_004525355.1 Spirochaetales bacterium | reverse complement strand
TATCGTGAGCATCCTGGTCCTGCCGCTGATCATGGGAATGGGAATCGACTACGGCGTCCATGCCGCGACGAGCTGGCAGCGCGAGAAGGGATTGCGCGGGAGCGAACGTATCAAGGCGGCATTTGCCGATTCATCGAAGGCAATCAGTCTATCTGCCCTCACGACGTTCATCGGCTTTGGATCCCTTGCCCTCGTCGCGAGCTTCAAGGCGATCATGGACTTGGGCGTAATTCTTTCATTGGGCATCGTTCTCTGCGTCATCCCGACGTTCACGCTGCTCCCGGCCCTCCTTTCCCTTGGGACCAAAACAAACCGCCGTTCCGAGAAGGAACAAGATGTACTCGAGGAGGTATCATGATGAATACGAAACGTATCGATAGTCGTAAAAAGCTGCTCTGCACCACCAGGTGTGCGTTGAACGTTCCGCGGCTCGTTTTTTTGGCCGTCCTGCTCGTGGTGGCAACGGCGGCCTCTTTCGCGGATGAACGAGGCCAGGCTATCGCGAGGCGTATTGACCAACTTGAGGCGACGACATCATCCCGCATGCGATTCGAGATGAGCATCCATCCCGCCGACGGCGGCGAGCGCCGCGTATTCGTGATCGACAGCTACGAACGCGCCAACGGCGACTCGCTCGCGAGCTTCGCGGAACCCAGGACGATCCGCGGCCTGCGCATCCTCTCGAGCGGAAACAATAGTTGGGTGTTCTTTCCATCCACTGGGAGAATCCGAAAGATCGCCGGTTCATCTCGATCGGGTTCAGTTCAAGGCGTTGGCGGAGATTTCTCCTATGAAGACCTCGGCGCAGGCACGTGGGCGAACGACTTCGACTTCGATCTGACCGGGGAAACCGACGAAACGTGGGTACTCTCCGGAAAGGCCAAAAACGCTGACACCGTCTATGACGCGATTCTCATGACGGTCTCCAAGAAGCTTGAGCGACCGATGAGGATCGCTTTTTCGTCGGTCAAGGAAGGCGGATTCTGGAAGGAACTCACTTTCTCCGACTACAGGGACTATTCCGGAAGGCTGCGCGCTTCCGTCATGGAGATGCGCAATACCAAAACCGGATCAAGGACCATGGTACGGCTCCTGGAAGCGGCATTCGACATCAGGCTGGAAGATCGGCTTTTCGACCCGACCCGATTCGACAAGTGAGGTGATTCATGAAACGATTATCGCTTTTCATCATACTTCCATTCTTCACCATCGCCGGCGCGTTCGCCCAGACCGGTGCCTGGGAATTCTTCGGGAGCGAGAGCGTCGCCGCCGCAATGACGCTGGACGGGAACTACGGGACGGGTTTCAGCTCCAAAACAAGCTTGGGCATGGAATATACCCCTGATACTGGACCGGGATTCCGCGCCGAAGGGTCCGTTTCCTGGGGATACGGAATCGCGTCACCAGAGGCAATGGCATTTGACGCCGGCCTTGCCGAAATTCCTGCCGTGGATACCCTGCCGCCAGGGTTCGACCTTCACAGGAAAACTGCGCTTGATCAAGCATACGCAAAATTCTCGTATTCCGTGCTTGATGCCAAGATCGGTCTTATCCCGGTATCATGGGGATCCGGGTACGTATTCAACCCGGTAGCCAGGACGACCAGGCCGATATTCCCGGGCTCCGAGGATGAAACGATGGAAGGCCGGCTCGGTGCCATCGCTTCCATCGCCTTCCCGCATGCCATTTCACTTGAGGCATACGCACTCGCCGAACCTCGCCTGCGGTCTCCCGTCCCATCCATCGGGGAGATCGATCCGGGAAAAGAGCCTTTCGGGGCACGGTTGTTGACCCGGTCCGATAGTATCGATTTGTCTCTTTCCATATTGCGATCGCTCATGAGCGCGGATACCGAGCCTGAATGGCGAGCGGGCATGGACGCTTCAGGGTTCCTCGGAGCGTTTACGCTGTACACAGAAATCGCGGTGCGATTGCCGTCAAAGTACGATAGTGGAAACAGCCGCTTCGATCTCGCGACGGACGTAGACGCGTGCGCCGGATTCTCGTACCTCATATCGTTCATCGAAACGACGCTGAGAGCGGAAGCCGCCTGGTTGGGCGACGGATCAGAAGACGTGGCTGCCTACGACCGATTGGGCATAATAGCGGGAAACCGCACAACCCTGGGAAAAGCCTACCTTTTCGGGATGACGGAAAAAGCGGTAGACGACCGATGGAAGGCGGGGATTGGCGTTCTCCTGAATATTTTTGACGCGTCCGCCGCATGGATCGCCGAGGCATCCTGGTCTCCCATGTCGTCGCTCGAACTGATGATCACGGCCACGTATTTTTCCGGAAGCGGGTCGAGCGAATTCGGAGGGACAATGATGACTGGACTCGATACCGTTTGGGACCCTTTCATCCCAGCCATATCCCTTTCAACAAAAGCCTCGTTCTAGCAGTGTCGCAGTAGCGCCGCACTGGCGGGGCCGATTGCTGGGGATACGGGCATGGCGGAGGCTGTTGGGATGGCAAGCGACTATTTCAACAGCCTTTCAGGCCATGATACGCGGGCCGGGTAAAGAAGGTTTCCAAGGCCGGCGATCAGGGTTTGCATCCAAGGCGTATTGGAGTATGATAGCTCATCACCGTCCATCCGCAGGGGCGTCAATGAGATTCCTTCCCAGACGATATCTTGAGGAATTTTTCCTCTACTCTAGCCAGTTCGTGCTTTTCTACATCATCATACTGTTCTCTTCGCCGTCGATCATACGACCGGGAACTGCCGCGCTCATGTCGCTCACCGGCTTCCTGCTCCTCCAGATCGGCCTCCTGGCCAGATTCGGGCACAGACCGCTGGCGCGTTTCCTGTTCTCCTTCATGACGCCGTTCGGCTACAGCGCGATGGAACTACTGTCCAGGCCGGTCCAGTCAATGGATATGGCCAGCTTCTTTCTCTGGGCTACCGCTTTCTATCTGGGCGGCATCCAGGCCTTGGGGCTACTGTTCAAGCGCAAATGGCCCAAACGCATCGCGGAAACCTTCCTGACACTGGGAACGGTTTTCACATTCATCTTCTTCTATTTCTACCTTGACCTTCGCCTTGGCAGTGCCAAGTCCTACGAGGCGGGAGAACTCGGGTATGCCGGCTTGATAGAAGCCTTGGCCCTGCGCAATTTCGTGCCCGGCTTCGTCCGGTTCGCCATGACCTCCCAGCATATCTTCTTCATGTTCGGGGCGTTCATGTTCGGTCTTTTCCAGGTCTCGGACAAGATAAAGCAGATTTCCTTGAAATCGCGCCTCGACGCCGTCTACGCGGTCATCGAGCCGCCCGCACCGGATACGTCTACCCGAGCCATTCTGGGCAAGGGCGAAACCAGGGATGTGGCGATACTTTACGCTGACCTGTGGAATTTCACGCCCATCGCCGAAAAGGTAGGTCCATCCGGCACGATGGCGCTGCTCAACCGCTATTACGCCCTGTGGGATCTCGTGATCCGGCGAAACCGCGGTGTGGTCGAGCAGTTCGTCGGCGATACGGTTATCGCGGTCTTCGGCCTGATGGGTGACGAGGGCAAGTGCGACGCCGCCGTCGACTGCGCCCATGATTTCCTCAAGGAGTTTGTATACTTGCAGGAGGATCTCGCCGAGAACCGGCTGCCCCCGATACGGCATATCGGTATCGGTATACACGCCGGCAAGGTAGCCGCGGGCGAACTGACCGCCGCGAGCGGTTCAGCCAGAGTGGCCGTGGTGGGCGAAGCCGTCAATATGGCCGCCCGACTGGATTCCCTCTGCCGGGAGTTCAAGCAGGAACTCCTGGTATCCGCGCCCGCCTTCAAGCAACTCTCCCTTGAGCGCCAGAGTTCGCTGCAAGCCATGGGAGAGGTCCTATTCCGCGGAAGGACCCAACCGCAGGCCGTCTATGGAAAGAAGTAACATCCCGAGGCGACTCCTGCCGACGTAGAATCGCCGCCCCGGGATCGGGACTCAGGTCTTCAGGGAGAAGCGCTTTACTTTCTTGGTCGTCGTCATCTCCAGCGGTTCTTCCAGTACGGTTATCTTGCCGATGCGTTGATACGGCAGCATGGCAGCGTTCACTTCGTCTACGACGTGCCGTATCCGTTCTTCAACTTGGTCGAACCCCACACCCGAGGCCGCCTGCTCGAACCACTCCTTGTTCGGGTAGATCAGGGCCTCGATGCCTTCCGACCGTTCTTTCCGGTCCAGTATGTAGCCCCGGATAAGCACCTGCTCCACCTCATTGAACAGCTGGAAGCGGTTCTCTATCTCCTCGGGATACACGTTCTTGCCGCCCTCGGTGACTATCAGGTTCTTGGCTCGACCGGTCAGGTACACATAGTCGTCCTTGTCCAGATAACCCACGTCACCGGTCCTGAACCATCCGTCTTGTGTGAACACTTCGGCGGTGGCCTCGGGATTCTTGTAGTAGCCGCTCATGACCATGGGTCCCTTCACGGCAATCTCGCCGCGGCCTTCCTGGTCCGGGTCGAGGATGCGCATCTGCACACCCGGGATGAGCTTGCCGACGCTCGTCTCCCGGTAAGCCTCGGTGGGATTGAGGGTAAGAATGGGACTCGTCTCGGTCAGGCCGTAGCCTTGCACGAAATCGATGCCCAGCTGGTTGTATTTACGGAACACGCTCGGCGCCAGGGGTCCGCCTCCCGAGATGCAAATGCGTATCGTCCGAAGGCTCGCCTTATCAAGCACCGTACCGAAAAGCTTCTTGCCCGGATTGACCTTGAACGCCTTCTTTATCAAGCCCGAGAGTGCCATCATGAAGCCCAGCAACCCGCTGACCAGCGGTCCTTTGGCCCTGATGCCCTTCATGATACCCGCCAGAACTTTGTTGAACAGCAGGGGTACGCCAAGGAACATGGTGACACGAGCTTCCTTGAGGTCCTTGAGAATGGCCGAGGTGACCATGCGCTGACCGAACACCAGCTCTGCGCCCACGGAAATTGCCTCAATGAATACCGCCAGCATGGTATACGAATGATGGATGGGCAGGAGAGCGTAGAAAATGTCGGTATGGTAGATACCCAAATTGGCCTGCGCCAGAAGACAATCTGCCACGAAGTTGGCATGGGTCAGCATTACCCCCTTGGGTACTCCGGTCGTGCCGCTGGTAAACAGAATGGCCGCCAGGTCTTTTTCCACCGCGGGTTCGAATTCAGGGAGCGTCCCACCAGCCTCCAAGTCATAGACGTAATCGGGCTTGCGCCGGGAAAGCGACCACCGCGACTTGAGCCCGAGCCGCGCAGGATCCAAGTCGTCGTACTTTTCCTCGTCTATGAACAGAGCCTTGGTGTCGGAGGCCCGAATGATGTTCTCGATCTCTGGATTGCTGATCTGGTAATCTATGGGAACGACCGTCGCGCCGGCGAACATGACCGCCATATACGCGACTGCCCACTCGGGCGAATTCTTGCCACTGACCGCGATGGCGTCGCCACGTCGATAGCCTTGGACGGTCAGGAAGGCGGCAAGTTTCTCTATCCTGGCCAAGGCTTGCGCGTAGGTCAACGTAATGCGGTCGGGGTCATATACCGTGAAGCAGGGCCGCTCTGGATAACGCGAAACGGTGATCCTGAACAATTCGGGCAATGTCGGCCACTCGCCCTTGAAATACCGGCCTTTGTACTCCGATAGAAAATCCCAGGGATGGCCATTGCTCATTTTGTTCTCCTTCTTGCAGGCGTCATGTCGGGTCGACTCAGTATTTTGGTCGACGGCTTCCGGTTACATAAAGTGTCGATCCAAAGTAACCGTTCGTCAAAGCCATTGTTCGTTTCCATAGATATACGATACATTGCCGTGTCAGTACAACCAGAAAGGATACTTCATGGATCGATCTCTCCGCCGGGTACTGGTCCCGGTCGCTTTCGCCGTGGCCGCTGCCGCGCTCGCCTCATGCTCGACAGCGGCGGATCTGACGCTGCGCGCGAACCGATCAGCCGTGCTGGCATTATCGTTCGAGATTCCGCCTGCAGTGGAAGCCAAGCTCAGGTCCTTCTCATCCTCCGCTCGCGCTCCCGCCGGAATGCCGCTCTTCGACCCGGCATCCGTTGCCGCCGGAGCCAAGGCAAAAGGTCTGACCGTGATCGAGTCGACATCGCCCCGGGCATCGGCATATCGTGGCTCCTTCTCGGTAAACGAGCTCGATGCCTTCGTCACGTCATCGGGTCTCGCGGCCGCAGGATTGTTCGTATTGACCAGGGGCGCCAGTTGGGCTTCACTCGATATCAACGTGACCCGACAGAACGCATCCATCCTGGCGAATCTCTTCCCGGGCATGGACAGGGACCTTCTGGAAGCGCTCCAACCACCCGCTCTCTACGACAATCCGGTTACAAGGGCGGAATATCGTTCCATGCTTGCTGCCCTGCTCGGCAAAACGGCTATAGAAGCGCTCGATGCCGCCGTTTTTTCATTGTCCATTTCCCTGCCCGGGCCGATACTAGAGAACGAGGGAATCGCCATACCCCATGCTGTCGGATCCTATACGTCCGCGCAGTTCACGGTTGCCGTTCTGGATGCCCTGACCTTGGACACGCCTGTTTCCTTCCATATCAAATGGAAGGAATGACCGCCGCGGACAAGCGCCAATACCGCCTCCCAACCCCAACCGGTTGACAGCGGGTCGGACGCGTGCCACGATGATCGCGATCCGGCCAGAGCCATCCGGCAAGGCCGCCAATTCATCATGCAGGCGATATCCCCATCCGACATATATGTCGGATAACCCGCGGACCGGATCGGAGCGGCACAATTGGATTACCGTAGTACACGAGTCGCGGCCTCGGCGACCAGCTGGATAGCCTCCGCCGTTTTATTTACGTTCATCTCATATCAATCCACCGAAGGCTTTGGCATCCTCGGCGGAGCCATCATCATTTCGGCTCTTTTTTTCGCTACCTTCATGACGCGCCGCAGCCTGTTCCAGCAATGGGACGAGATCATCTACCACCGGTCATTCAACAGGGGTTCGACCAAGCTCATGTCGAACTTTACCGAAAGAATCCGCACCTGCTTTACCATGCCGGAATTTATCGCCGCTATTCGCGAAGACCTGGAACGGGAGTTGGACGCTTCTGCGGTACTTATTAAAAGCAATACCTGGGATCTGGTATACTCCAGCCCTGCCACGCTGACAGCCGACCCGAGCCTGATCCCGGCTCTCAAGAGAAATTTCCGCGAACTTTCAGAAGGCATTGGGTTCCTGGACGAGCGTTACAGCCTGACGGTCAATACGCAAGCGGCGCGCGGTTTCTTTATTTTAGCGCGCGGCTATTACCTGTTCATATTCGCGAGAAGTTGCGCGTCCGTCGATCCAGACGCCTATCGCATCCTTCACGGCGAAATACTCATCTTCTTCGATCGCGTATTGACCGTAGCCAAGCTTTTCCAGATAGCGACGTTGTCCAAGGAATGGCGGCAGATAGCGGATACGCAAAAGACCTTCCTGCCCAAGAAACTGCCGGAGCACCCGAAACTCGGACTCGCGGCGTACTTCAGGCCATTGGTCAATGTGTCGGGCGATTTCTATGATGCGATCCAGGTCGACGACGACCGCATCCTGCTGGTCATGGGAGATGTTTCCGGGAAGGGACTCGCGGCCGCCCTCATCATGGGTATCGCGATTAACACCATCCGCGCCTCAGTGGACAAGACGGACCTGGCGGGGCTGCTGCACAAAGTGGACTACGCCATTCGAGAGATGGGTTTTGAAGACAAGTACACCGTACTCTTCCTTGGCCTGGCCGACCTGAAGAAGAACATGCTCCGGTATATAAACGCCGCCATGCCCGCGCAGTTCCTGATTGTCCTGACCGTACACGGCCCGGTGGTCAAGCGCTTGGAATCGAACAACGGCATCGTCGGCCTCGTGCCCCTGAGCGAAGTTGAAATCGAAGAGGTTGAACTGAGAACGGACGACGTCATTATCCTGTCCACGGATGGCCTTACAGAATTGGAGAGCCTCGAAGGCGTCTCCCTGGAGGCGTCACCGGAATTCGCGCGCCTCCTGGCAGAGTCGAACGGCCTCGCCCCGGATGACCTGGTGGACAGGCTGGCAACGCTCGGAGAGACCTACATCGGTGACAAAGCGCTACGTGACGATATCACCATCCTGGCGGGCAAGGTAGGGCGCTTATGGGACTGACGCTGTTTACATACCTCGCCGCGGCTATCATGATCTTCATGGCCTTGCAGAAAAAGCACCGAGGCCGCGGTCCCGACACGCGCACCTTCAGGCTTGCCGCGTTGTTGAGCGCCGCCTATGCGATCTGTCTGGCCACCGGCTACTTTATGGCCGAGTCGTACCAGGATACGGCCGTTACATTGTTGCGTTGGGCTGCCGCCCTCGCCGTCGCGAGCTACATCGCCTTCTTCAGGCTTTCCCTGACCTACCCGTACGCCAAGCGTGTCATTCCGGTGGACATTGCCTTGGTCGCTCTCGTGGGTACGGTGATATGGCGCATCGTATTTACGAGCTCCTACCTTGAGCAGGTACGGAGAACAGGGCTTGAATACATCAGGCTCGAAGGACCGGAGTATTCTCTGTTCTCGATAGCAGGCGCCGCGATCGGGATGTTGGCAGTCATCGTATTCTTTGCGCGGGCCATACCTTTGAAAAGCCGCGTTTACCGACAGCAGCTATTCGTCATTTCCACAAGCATACTCGGCAGCATCGTATACGGGTTCATCATCGCCATCTACCTTCCTCAGCACGGCTTTAACACAATATATCCGATCGGAGGCCTGAGCGGACTGATCGCGGTGCTCGGCGTCAACTATGCATTCTCCTCGACCCGGCTCTTCCACACACCCACGGTCATCAAGACGGTCGCCTCCAGGCTGGCGATCCTCGTTCTGTTCGCTGCGCCCCTGGGTTTTCTCCTGGGCGTATTAATGCTATTCCGACTGTCCATGCCGCTCGTGGTCCTTGCCGTCAGCGCAGCCAGCTTCCTGCTGTTCGGGCGCTGGGCCGATACCTTCGCCCAAGGCCGTTTCGGTTCCGCGCGCGACGAGGAAGCCCGCGAGGAGATCGAAGCGTCGATCGCCCACCTGGACCTCTCCACCGGCCGCGAGGACGTGCTGGGCAAGCTGGCTGGAATCATGGCAGACGAGTTCGGCTCGTCATGGTTTTCAGTACTATCCGAGGACGATGCCGGTGGCCTGTCCCGCGTGTACCCCGGCAAGGAAGAAGTCGTGGTTGCCATGCCGGATTCACCGGCGATAGCCACCATCACCTCGCTCGAGCGCTCCATCATCCTCAAGACCGACGTAGTAGCCGATCCAGAATTCGCGCTGCATAAAACGACCCTCCTCGAGTTCATCGAGTCCGTCAGCGCCGAGGCCATCATACTTGCCCGTGAAGGCCGGCGCATAGTCGGCGTATTCCTGTTCGGGCCGAAACGCTCGGGGGCTGACTACGATGCGTTGGACTACAAGACGTTCCAGGCGATTTACGGCAAGCTCTTCGTGGTCGCCTATTACGTTCGCCATGTCGCGCGAGAAGAACTCCTGGACACGGTAGAGAAAGAAATCGGCCTGGCGGACCAGATCGTCAGATCCATGCAGGAATCCATCGACCCGATCATCCACCCTTCCGTGGACGCGTCGTTCATCTGCCGTTCGACCCGGCAGCTCGGTGGCGACCTGTTCGATTCGGTACGTATTTCGGATGACCGCTGGTTCTTCGTGGTTGGCGACGTATCGGGCAAAGGTCTGAACGCATCCATGTCCATGGTGATTCTCAAGTCCATGATCCGCACCCTCCTCCGCGAGGAGAAAGACTTCATCAAGCTGGTTTCCCGCACCAATACCTTCATCAAGGATCATCTTCCACGTGGAACCTTCTTTGCAGGCGTATTCGGTTTCGTGGCGTTGGACAAGGGTTCCGTGTACTTCCTCAACTGTGGCATTCCAGCCATTTTCTTCAGGTCTTCCGGCCTGGACACCATCGTCGAAGTACAGGGTGACGGCAAGATGCTCGGTTTCGTGCGCGACCTCGAGCCTTTCCTCAAGACGCGCAAGCTGGCCCTGCCCCCCGGCTCCGGCCTGGTGATCAGTACAGACGGTATCATAGAGGCGGAGAACATACGGGGCGAGCGATACGGCAAGGAAAAGCTGGTCCGTATAATTGCCGAAAACAAGGGCGCTGGCGCCCAGGAAATCGTGGACGCGGTCCTGAAAAGCGCGAACGCCTTTACGGACAACAAGCTGGAAGACGATATCACCATGTTCGCCATCAATTTCCACGGTCGCAAGGAGAAGAAATCATGACAGGCATCAGCATAGAAAATACCGAGCGCGGCAAATATGTCGTACTTACCGTCAACGGCCCCATCAACAGCTACACATTCAACGAACTCCAGGAAAAAGCCATGAAATACGCGGGCAAGACCGATTTGGCCATCGACTTGGCCGGCGTATCCTCCATGACCAGCGCCGGCATAGGTGTCATCCTGGCAGCTATCGAAGACGCTGAGGCCGCCGGCAAACGCATTTTTGTGGTCTCTCCTTCGGAAGTAGCCCGCCTCGCCATTGAATCCACCGGTTTCGCGGAACGGTTCCCGACCGTGGCCTCAGTCAAGGAATTGCCGGCCTGAAGGCCAGCCAATTTCACGACATGAACCGACCAAAGGCTCGAATCCGCTCCGCTTCAAATTCGGGCAATCCAGTACGCGGACTCCTCAAGGCTCGCTGCACGGTACCCCGTTCACCCGATGCCGTTATGAGATTCGAAGCCTTCGTCCAATCGGTCGATTTTCTCAGCGAGCGTGAGCGCAGTCTCCTGGTGGTCGCAGGCGACGAGGTGGTGGACAATCTGCTGACGCACGGTGAGATCGGCAGGAAGGGCATATCGGTCCTCCTGCGAAAGAGGCCGGACAGCCTGACCCTCGGCCTGTTCGTTCAAAGCCACTACGCATTCGCTCAATTCACAGCCTGTCTTGATGAAACGCCACCGCTGGGGCCAAGGTATAATCCCGACCTGAGGCGTTGGCACGGATTAGGCCTGACCATGTGCAGGAACCTGACCAGCTCTATAAGCTACCGTGCCGGCGAGAAGCTGGATCGTGTATTCATGACATTCTTGTCACAACCGGGGGACGGCCCATAAAAAAGGCGCCCTTCAACTCTGGCCTGTCAGGGCCTTTACATAGTGCAGCCGGCCATACAGCTCCGGACGGGCAGAGTTCCTTCGCGCCAACCTTCCCTGCAGGTCCGCTATCGATTCGACGTTTCGTGAATCCATCCAGGAAGCCATTTCCTTCGCGATGGAAGTCAGGGCACCGTAACCCTTGGCGTAGACCGCCGAACAGACCTGCACAGCGCTCGCGCCCGCGGCGATCAACTTGAGGGCGGTCATACCGTTGTACACACCACCCGATGCGCACAACTCGACGCCCGTCCGGCCGTCCAGCAACGAGATCCAGCGCAGACTCTCAAAATACGCTTCGGGGCTTCCGCGCGTCGGCCCGGCGGACAGGCTCATTGCATCCAAGTCCACATCCATCCGGTAAAAGCGATTGAACAGGACAGCAGCCTTGACGCCAGCCTTGCCCAGCCGCTGGATCAGGTTCCCGATATTGGTATATGCCGTGCCAAGTTTTACCGCCAGCGGCAACTTGACTGCGGAAGCCACCGAACGGACAAGCGTTTCCAATCGTTCCTCGATTTCGGAGCCATTTTCCGAGGGATCCACGGGCAGATAACCCAGGTTCAATTCAATAGCCTCTGCTCCAGCTGATTCCATGCGCTTGGCGAAGTCCATCCAGAAGTTGCCGTCCACGCAGTTGACGCTGGCAATTACCCGGCCGCGACCGTCCTTCCTTGCGGCGGATATCAGCTTCAGGTATTCGTCGGCACCTTCATTCATTCCCATGCCCGCCAGAAAGGCTTCCGCTTCCGGATGTGAAAACTGGATTTCTCCTATAGGCTTGAGCTCCGCGCGGAGTTGTTCCTCGAATAGTGACTTGAGCACGACGGCGCCCGCGCCAGCATCGAAAGCACGTTTTACGCCCTCGGGAGTAGCCGTCAGTCCGCACGAGGAAGCGATAACGGGATTCCCGAGTTTCAAACCGAGATAGGATACGGACAAATCTGGCATGCTGGACTCCTTGAAGACCAATATTCGTTTCCAGCAGTATAAGCCGAACTCGTTCTGATGGCAATTCAAGTTCATGTCAGCCGTCCCATAGCTACTCGGGTTATCGGGCAGCCTCCGATCCATCGGCGAGAACGGCTCCGTGGATATGGAGGGATCGGGCGCGACGTCCGCCCTCGTCGACCAACAGGGCATACTGATAGCCAGTTTACGATTCAGGACCAGAAAAACACTCGCGAAAGCGAATGGAGAAATCGACGAGCAGGAGCCATTGGAAAAGCGACCGATCGCACGAAAATCAATCGGACCTCTTTTGATTCCCAAGGATAGTGCGGGATTCTACGGAGACCCCCCTTTTTTCGCGTTCGCTTGCAAGTGAAGCGTTTTTTCGTATATAGTGGCCTCCGGAGTATATGCAATGAACCTCGACCACATGCGCAACATAGGCATAATGGCGCACATTGACGCCGGCAAGACTACTACAACCGAACGCATTCTCTTCTATTCCGGTAAGACCTACAAGCTGGGTGAAGTCGATGACGGAGACGCCGTCATGGACTGGATGGAGCAGGAACAGGAACGCGGTATCACCATCCAAAGTGCCGCCACCACGACGTACTGGCGCGATCATCAGATCAACATCATCGATACTCCCGGTCATGTGGATTTTACCGCCGAGGTTGAACGATCGTTGCGCGTTCTGGACGGTGCGGTAGCTATCTTCTGCGCCGTTGGCGGCGTCGAGCCCCAGAGCGAGACGGTATGGCACCAGGCAGATCGCTATCATGTTCCCCGCATCGCATTCATCAACAAGATGGACAGGTTAGGCGCGGATTTTTACGCTGTACTGAACGAGGTGAGGGAGAAATTCGCGGCCACACCGGTACCCCTCCAGATTCCAATCGGCAAGGAAGGCACTTTTGAAGGCACTATCGATCTGATCACGATGGAAGAAATTCATTTTGATCAGAACGACGGCTCGGTGCCGCCGAGCAGGGCGCCGGTAAGAGCTGGCTATGCGAGCGAAGCCGAATCCTGGCGCGAGCGAATGCTCGACGCCCTTTCTGC
>SPCK01000031.1 GCA_004525355.1 Spirochaetales bacterium | reverse complement strand
GGTGGCGCAAAAGCCCGGCTCGGGCTTCCTGGTCCTTGACCGGGAGGCCCTGACCACCGTTTCGGAGGTCAAGCGATGAATCAACGGCGGATGGCCACGTGGCCTTCCGCCGTTTTTTTACCCGACGGAACGATCGGCCGTGCGCCGGGTCGTTTTAGAACGGGATATCAGATCGCCCGGAAATCGGGATACCGGGCGGCGGACACAAAACGGGGAGGGGTAGGATGACGATGAGGAACGGGCTGTTCAAGGGTAGATCCATCAGCGTGGTCAACGATCTATCGGTGGATGAGCAACGCTATCTGTACCGCAAGGCGCGCGAGCTCAAGGCCGCCCTGCAGGCCGGGAAGGCGGCGGACGAATTCAGGATAGCGGATTCGGATTATTCGTCGTACCTCGTGTTTCTGGAGAACTCGACGCGGACAAGGGAATCGTTCCGCAACGCTGCCGAGTTCCACGGCACGCGGGTGAACATGTTCGACAGCGCGACTTCGTCCTTCGCCAAGAACGAAAGCGTGACCGATACATTCAAGATGCTCATCGGCTACGCGCCCGAATCCTGCTTCGTGGTCCGCTCCAAGCTGGAAGGAACCTGTACCTGGCTGGCCCATTACCTGGGACCCTGGGCCGAGCGACAGGGCTATATGCGACCGAGTTTCATCAATGCGGGCGACGGCAAGCACGAGCATCCGACCCAGGAGTTCCTTGACGAATTCAGCTTCCTGGAACAGCTGGGCTGGAACGATCAATCCATCCACCTCGCGCTGGTGGGCGACCTGTACCACGGTAGGACCGTTCACTCGAAGGCGGACGGCCTGCGGGTGTTCGGAACGGTCAAGGTGGATCTTGTGGCGCCTCCGGAACTAGCCATGCCGCCGTTCTACGAGGATGCCATGAAACGCAACGGCTACACGGTCAGGATATTCGCCTCGCTCGACGAATACTTGTCAACGGGCGATACCGCTCCGATCTGGTACTTTACGCGGCTACAGCTCGAGCGCATGGGCGAATCTGTCCTGGAGAAGGCGCCGCGGCTGCGAAAGGCCGTGACCTTCCGGCGCGACATGCTGGACCGGGTTCCTGTCTCGGCGCGATTCTATCACCCCCTGCCAAGGGATCGCCTGGCTCCAACCGTTCCCACCTGGCTGGACGATACCCCGCTCAACGGCTGGGACGGCCAGTCAGCCAATGGCTACTACACGCGCGCGGTCGAGATGGCCATGCTCGCCGGGAGGATCGGCGACGATTTCGGGGGCAAAGGCCGCGCCCCGACAGCTCCCGAGGAAGCCTTCGTCATGGAGGCGCCGGTCGGCGCCGGAAGAAAGCCCGAGTACAAGGTCGGTATCAAGCCGGTGGAGACGGGCATCGTCATCGACCACATCGCCTCGGGCAGACCGCTCGCGGAGATATGGGACCGTATCGACAAGATACGCCGCGTTCTGGGCCTCAACCTGCGCTCCTCCCACGGCGTGTTTCACTCGAATAGCGGCCCGGAAGTTTTCAAGGGCATCGTATCGATACCTGACCTCCCGGCCTTCGGCGAGAAGGAGCTCAAAAAACTGGGTGCCGTATCGCCGGGCTGCAGTATCAACATGATAGATGGGCACCACGTGATGAAAAAGTATCGCCTTGGCATGCCACCGAGGATTTACGACTTTGACGAGATTTCCTGCAAGAACGAGAATTGCCTGTCGCACCCGAAGCACGAGGAGCACATCGAGGCACACTTCGTCAGGAAGATGGGCAACGGGGGCGGCGATACATATGTGTGCCGGTGGTGCGAGCGGGAGCACCAGTACTCGGAGATTTGGACAATATAAAGTGATGAGCGGGCGGGGATTTCAGGGCCCCGCCCACCGCGAAGGATCATGTCAACGCGATTAAATCCACGGAGGCTCCGTTCAGAGCTTGTGCCGTTGGCCATACTCCACGATGCGTATGTCCTTGATTCCCTTGCCCTCCAGGAATTTCTTGAGCGCCTCGACGGCTTCGTCTTCGCCATGCACCAGGAACAGCGTCTTGAGCTGTGACAGATCCATGGCTGATAGCCAGGCCCAGGTTTCCTTATAGTCGGCATGGGCGCTGAACGCGTTGATCTGTTCCACGCGCGCCCTCACGGTGAAGGGATCGCCTTGGATGCGTACGTGTTTCTGGCCGTCCCGGATGCGGCGCCCCAGGGTCTCGGCCGCCATGTAGCCCACGATCATGATGGTATTGCGCTCATCGCTGATCGTGTGGATCAGGTGGTGCTGTATCCGGCCGGCCTCGCACATACCGTCGGCCGAGATGATGATGGCCGGTCCCTTGAGGAAATTCAGTGCCTTGGATTGATCAACAGTACGTGAGAAATTGAGCTCGTTGAAGCCGAACGGATTGACATGGTGCTTGAGGAAAGCCTCGTGCGTTTCCTGGTCGTAGCACTCGGGATGTACCTGGAAGATGCTCGTCGCGTTGATCGCCATGGGCGAATCCACCCAGATGGGTATGCGGGGGATCTTGCCTGAGTCCACCAGGAGATGCAGGTGGTAGACCAGTTCCTGGGTGCGTTCTATTGCGAAGGCTGGAATGATTACCTTGCCGCCGCGCTCTGCCGTCTCGCGTACGATTCGGGCCAGCTTTTCCAGGGCCTCGTCGGCGGGCTCGTGCAGGCGATCGCCGTAGGTACTTTCAAGGACAAGGTAGTCGACGGGCTCCATGGCTACCGGGTCGCGGATGATGGCCTTTCCGGGCCTGCCGAGGTCGCCCGAGAAGCCGATGCGAACCGTGTGACCTTCAGCGTCCTTGACTGTCAAATGCGCGTTGGCCGATCCCAGGATGTGTCCCGCGTCCCTGAAATTGAGCTTGATATCGCCAAGCGCCAGGGGCCGGTCGTACGCGATGGTGACGAATTGGGCCGTGGCCTGGACCGCGTCCTGCTCGTCGTAGAGCGGTTTCCAGTCGAAAGCCTCGCCCCGTTTGGCCGCCTGCTTGGACAGGTATTCAGCGTCGCGCGACTGGATTCGGGCCGAGTCCATCATGATCAGGTTGGCCAGGTCCCTGGTCGCGGAGGTTGAATAGACGTTGCCCTGGAAACCGCGCTTGACCAGCAGCGGAAGCATACCGCAATGATCGAAATGCGCGTGGGTCAGTATCACCGCCTCGATGGACGCAGGATCGGGCACGAGGGCACGGTTCTTCTTGTCGCTTTCCGCGCGCTTGCCTTGGAAGGCGCCACAGTCGATCAGGTAACGCTTGCCGTCTATGTCGATGACGTGCTTGGAGCCTGTCACCTCGCGGGCGGCTCCTTCGGAATAGAATGTGATTGCCATACCTGAGAATAGGATGAAAATCAGGATAGCGCAAGCGTGAAGGAGAGCGAGTCGACAGCAAAGCATTACGGGATTATACTGTGCAAGGATGAAACGATCAGATATGGGCTTGCCCGGCAAAGTGACGCTGCTCAGGCAATCCGAATTCTTTAGACGCCTCTTGTCCGACGACCTCTTCTGGCTCGCAGCGCAGGCTGGCGTATATCGATTTTCCGGCGATGAGGTGGCATTCAGGATCGGCGAGCGAGCCGAGCGTTTCTTCATCGTGAAATCCGGCGCCGTGGCGGTCACTCGCCCGGTCGACGGCGGTGAGATCCGGGAAATGGCGCGTTTTGAAGAAGGCGACGTCGTAGGGGATTTCGACTTCGCTCGTTCCGCGGAGTTCGATGCGCAGGCCCAGGCGGTCGGCCCCTCCACACTGCTGGTGTTTCCCGATTTCGGGAGGACGATGGGCCTACTGGCCTCCGAGCGGCCGGACGTGATCGCAAGGATACTTCTCCGGTCGGTGGCCATGATCTCATCCCGCGTGCGTTCCACCCAGATGCTCATCTCCGAGAATGCTCCCTGGGTTCGGGAGCTCCGTCGCCAGATGTACACCGATCCGTCCACGGGGTTGTGGGCGCGGGCGTTCCTTGACGATGAATTACCGAGGTTGGTGAGCGCTCCGACAGTTATCATCCTGATAAAGCCCGACCGATTCAAGGATCTATGCGACCGGTTCGGCCATGGCGCCGGTGACGTGGCCATGGAACGTATCGCTGGCGTCCTCAATATTGAGGCCCGGAGACAGCGCCGTGCCTGGGCGCTCCGTTTGCGCAGCAACGAGACCGCTTTCGTAGCCGCAGGCTGCGGGTTTGAAGAGGCCTTGAAAATTGTGACCAGGCTGTCGCGGGCTGTCGGGGACATTGACCTGTCGGACGTTTCCTGCCCGGGCGGCTTTCGGATAGGTATCAGTGCCTCGATGGCAGTCTGGCCGGAGGACGGAGCTGATTTCAAGGTTTTAGTGGAGCATGCATACGGCGTGCTGATGCGTGCGTGGCGGGACGGGGGCACCCGCGTCTATCGGGTCAGGCCTCACGGTCCCGACCATGTGGCTTGCTCCATCGACGGAGCCGTGTTCGGCTTGGAAGAGACGGGCCGTAATCCGGGTGACGGTTCGGGGCCGATAACGAAAACGGGAGCCGGTTCATGAACCCTGTCGTAGAATTCATCACCGGCGTTTCCCTGTTTGAGGGGATGAGCGGCCTCGAGTTGAACGCGGTCGCGGCCTTCATGGAATCGCGGCGCTATGCGGCCGGATCCATCGTGTTCAATCAGGGCGAACCGGGAACGGAACTGTACATCGTGCGCTACGGGCTGATCTCATCCGTCGTCAAGGACAAGGACGGCGGAGAGCGCGATGTGTACCAGTTTGGCCCGGGGCGTTTCTTTGGCGAAATGTCGGTGGTGGAAGGCGAACCCCGATCGGCCACCTGCCGGGCCGAAAAGGATTCCGAGCTCCTGTACCTCGACGGCATCGATTTCTACCGCCTCGTCTGGGAGCATCCGGTCATCGGAGTGTCCATGCTTTCCTCCATGTCGAAGGTCATGGCCGGCTGGCTGGACGAGGCGTCTGGATTCCTGACAGACCTCGTTCGATGGGGCGAGACCGCCAGGCGTCGATCAGTTACCGACGACCTTTCAGGCTTGTTCAACCGGCGATTCCTCGAGGAAGCCGTCAGCGCCCGGTTTGCGCGGTCCCACGGGACGCCCCCGCGCTGCGCCCTCCTGATGCTGGACGTGGATCGCTTCCATGACATCAATGAGCGCTACGGCCGGGACGCGGGCGATGCGGTCATCTCGACCGTCGGAGCCGCCTTCAGCCGCCTTGTCCGCGAGGGCGACGTGGCATCGCGGCTGTCAGGCGACGAATTTGCCTTTTTCTTACCGGACGCTGGCATAGAAGAAGCCATGGTAGCGGCCGAACGTATCCGAGCCGAGGCAGAGACTCTGTTCCTCGAGTTCAGGGCCGGCAAGAACAGCAAGCCGGGTCGCGTTCGCCTGAGCGCCAGCATGGGCGTGGCTGCATGCCCCGATGACGCGGCCACTCCGGCAGAACTGTACGAACGCTCGGACAAGGCGCTCTTTCGGGCCAAGGAGAACGGCAGGAACAGGGTGGAGCGATATACTGGAATATAAACGGGACAGTGGGTCCTTCCAAGCCGGAAACGCGGCGGAAGCATCCGCCGTGGCCCGCGCGCGATATGCCAAACCATGAAAAGGAGATGTATGGAAACGGAAGAAATCCTGGGACTCTACGATCGATATGAGCGAAAGGACGCCTCGTTTCCGCGCTATCAGCGCGAGGAAGCCGGAAGCGTTGTTCGCATGATCGGCAGTGACGGAGATCCCTCCCTCGTCACTTATTCGAGGCTGTCCGACGGGGAGGTCGACGCGGCGATAGAGCGGGAGCTTGCGTATTTCAAGGCGCTTGGCCGCGGTTTCGAATGGAAGTACTACTCCCACGATATACCCGACGACCTCGTCGACCGGTTGGCTGCCCACGGGTTTGCCATCGGCGACGAAGAAGCGATTATGGCGCTCGACCTGGACGACTTTCCCGCTGGATCCCTGGCCGACGGCCCGCATGACATACGGCGCGTCGGGAGCGAAAGCGCGTTCGCCGACTTCGCGGAAGTAAACGCGCTGGCTTGGCCCGACGACCATCATGACGCTGTCTGGGTGGCATCGATCAAGACGACGCTGTTCGAGGATGGGGAGCGCATGAGCGCCTATGTCGCCTACGTGGATGGCGTTCCCGTATGCGCGTCCAGAATAGATTTTCCCGAGCATTCACCGTTCGCCAGCCTGTGGGGCGGCGCCACACTGGAGCCGTACAGGAGGCGGGGCATCTACGGGGCCATGCTGTCCGTTCGCGCCAAGGAGGCGATCACCCGGGGCTACCGCTTCCTCACGATTGATGCGAGTCCCATGAGCAGGCCTATCGCCGCCAGTCGCGGTTTCCGGCTGCTCTGCCTTTCGCGTCCCTGCGATTCGCCCGGCGCCAAGAGCTGAGTGCCTCGAACGGTTCGGGCTCGAGTCGAGGCGCATCTGCTCAATGCATCCTCCTTGTCGCGATGGGATGCACCGGGTAGAGTAGGCGTCATGGATCCCGTCACCCGAACCGACATCGAGATCATGGCTCCCGCTGGCTCGTTCGAGGCTCTCGCGGCCGCCATCAGGGCGGGGGCCGATTCAGTGTATTTCGGCGCTGGCGGACTGAACATGCGCCAGGCGAGCGCCGTGAATTTCGGCTTGGCCGACATGGAGAAGATCGCCCGCGCGACATCGCGCGCAGGCGTTCGCTCATACCTCGCCGTCAATAGTACTCTCTATGACGACGACCTTCCGGCCATGCGATCGCTCCTGCGGGCGGCCAAGGACTCGGGCATCGATGCGGTGATCGCCTCGGACCAGGCCGCGATCTCCTGCGCGGCCGACCTCGGGCTGGAAATCCACCTGTCCACGCAGCTGAGCATCTCCAATGCTGAATCCCTGCGCTTCTACGGCCGATGGGCAGACGTTGTCGTCTTGGCAAGGGAGCTGAACCTGGAGCAGGTTGCGGGCATCCACCGGGCCATCGCGGACGGGCCAATCCTCGGGCCGTCCGGGAGGCCGGTCCGAATCGAGTTGTTCGCGCACGGAGCCCTGTGCATGGCGATTTCAGGCAAGTGCCATCTGAGTCTGCACCAGTACGGGAAGTCGGCCAACCGGGGCGCCTGCCTGCAGGCCTGCAGGAGAAGCTATCTCCTGGCAGACGGGGAGACCGGCGATGAACTTGCCGTGAACGGCGAGTATCTGCTGTCCCCGAAGGACCTCAAGACCATTCACTTCCTTGATCGCGTCATTGGCGCGGGAGTGCGGGTGCTCAAGATAGAGGGGCGCGCGCGGCCGCCCGAGTACGTCCAGGCCACGGTGGAATGCTACCGTGAGGCCGTCGAATCCATCGTTGACGACAGCTACGGACCGGAAAAAATTGACGACTGGAACCGTCGGTTGTCCGCGGTGTTCAATCGAGGTTTCTGGGACGGCTATTATCTGGGGCGCCGCCTTGGGGAGTGGACCGACGGCTATGGATCAGCGGCCACCAGAAAACGCGTCTACGTGGGCAAGTGCACCAACTGGTACGGGCGGACGGGAGTCGGCTCCTTCATGATCGAGTCGGAACACATCGCTCCTGGCGACCAGTTACTGGTTACCGGGCCGACGACCGGAGCCCTCATAGTGACGCCCGACGAAATTTGGATCGACGATTCGACCGCTGCCCGCGCAGGCCGTGGCACGGAGCCGTCTTTCCGGGTTGAACGAAAAGTTCGCAGGGGGGACAGGCTCTATCGCTTGGTAGAGGCGGCGGCTTCGGCCGCTCCGTAGGATGGCGATTGCCGAAGCGGCCCCGTTGTTGATTGATCGATCAGGGCGCGGCGGCCAGCGATGCGGCCAGGTCCTCTCCGGACAACGCACGCAAGTCGAGTTCAGCCAGCAGGAGATCGAGTTCTGTCCGCAGGACCTCCGTCAGTGCGCGGTCGCGTTCCGCCCTGGCGTCGGCGGTGTCGGCGGCTGTCGCGGTTCCGGCGGCCGCGAGGTCCGCGAGTCGTTCGGCCTTCCTGCCGTCCAGCTCCGCGATGCGTCTCTGTATGGCCAGGCGCTCGGTCAGCGCGTCACGCCTGCCGGCCAACGAGGCGGCGCGATCCTGGACCGAGCGCTCCGCTTGACTTCGCTGGGCCTCCGCGGATGCGATCGCCAACGTGTCCGCGCGCTCGCGGTACCCGCGGGCAGCCCCACCCGATAGCGGTACGTCAAGCGTCAGGGTTAGATTCCAGTTGAATCCAGCGCCGCCAGAGCCATCCGAAAAATCGGAGAACGCGTTTGCCGGATTCGCGGCGTCCAAACGGGAATCCGGGTAGCGCGGAGCCACGGACAACGACGCGGCGAATATGGTGGCGTCGATCGTGGATCGAGCGGTGGCGTCCGCGCGGGCCTTCTCCGCGGCGAGCGCTGCCCTGGACGCGTCCAGGGTAGCTTCGAGCACTGGAACGGGCGCCGGCGGCATCACCGGGACCCGTTCCGAAATCGGCGGCAGGATAACGGTTCCTTCTGGCGTTGGCTGGATGCCGAGGACGGATGCGAGACGGCGCTCGGCATCAATTACCGATAGACGCGTGTCGACGAGGGACTGCCTGACAAGTTCCGCGGTCAACGCGAGCTCGAGCGCCGCATCCTCGGTGGCCGTACCGACGCTTCGGCGCAGGTTGAGCCCCTCCGCCCTCCGAAGCGCCGTGTCGAGCGATGCCTCTTGGACCGCGAGCGTCCGACGAAGGACGAGTACCCAGCCCGCGGATTCGACTGCAGAACGGATTGCCTGATTTCTCCGGGCCAGGTCCTCAATCCGCGACTGTTCTGCCGTCGCCGCCGCCGATCGCCGTACGGCCGCGCTCGCCCCGAAAGGCAAAAATTGCCCACCGGCGAACAGGGGCTGTCGTAAGCTGGCGTTCAACGACGGAGAAAGCGCGAAGGCAAGCTTGCCATCGGTATCGGAGTACCCGAAATTACTCTTGACGCCCGCGGCGAATGATCCTGCGCTCGGGAGCGATTGGGTGTACGACAGGCCGGCGCCCGCCGAGATCTCGGCGGTGTCGACGTAGTCGAACGCGTTGAAGTCGAAAAACCGGCGAGAGTCGTACAAGAGCGGCGTCAGTCCCAAGGCAAATTTCGGATGGGCCTTGTTCAGTTCCAGAGCGTATTGCGCCGCGGCGATGCCGGCCGCGGCCGCGGAAGCGCGTATAGCGGGATCTTCCCTGACCGCCATGGCCGCGATCGCAGCCAGGCTCAAGGGTTCCGTGGCAGAGGCTTGACCGAAGACCACGGAAGAAGGGACCAGTAGCGAGAAAAGGATCAGGGCGAGGAAGTAGCCCTGCCGTCCTGGCCGTCTCGAGATCATTGGTGCGAATAAAGCTTTCATGCATGCGCCTCCCCAAGCCGCGGACGCCTCGCCTTGCCCGGGCGGTCAAAAAGCAGGCCGTAGAGGGCCGGAACTACGGTCAACACCGTGATTGTCGAAAACAGGAGCCCGAAGATGATGGTGCTGGCCATCGGGCTCCACACCACCGAATAACCGCCAAATCCGAACGCGATAGGCAGGAGGCCGCCAATGGTTGTGACGCTCGTCAACAGGATGGGCCTGAGCCGCACGGACACCGCCTCGACGACGGCTTCAGCAACCGGCTTTCCTTCCTTGCGGGCACTGTTCACGAAGTCTATGAGCACGATGGAATCGTTGACGGCTATGCCCGCGAGGGCGACGCCCGCGTACAGCACTGTCGTGGAGAAAGGCGTACCGGAAAGCACCAGGTAGACGATGATGCCGGCAAACGCCATTGGAATGGATAAGAGTATGAGCAGCGGCTGGGAAAAGCTCTTGAACTGGGCGCCGAGTACCGCGTATATCAGGAAAAGGCCCAGCAGGAATACTCGCAGTATCTGAACCAGCAAGTCCGCGAGTTCTGCGAATTCTCCCCCTACCACCAGTTCGAGGCCGGGGTAGCGCGGCGATACGTCGGTATCGAACCATGTCTGTATATCCGCGTTGATGCCGGGTACGCCGTCCTTCGAGAAGGCTTCTGCGCTGACGCCAACCTCGCGCTTTCCGTCAACGCGCTTGATCGCGGCCAAGGCCGCTCCCTCCTCCAGCTCGGCGATGGCGGAGAACGGGACGAGCCGACCGTCCTGCGCGGGTATCTTGAGCTCGAGCAGCCTGCCAATCGAGTCCGAGCCGCCGGTTCCCGCATAGCGGACGACGATATCCAACTCCTCGTTGCCGAAGAAGACGCTGCCGGCTGGAAAGCCGTCGTACGTGCCCCGTATGAACGCTCCCACCGAAGCCACCGAGACGCCATACGCTGACGCGCGTTCCTCGTTGACGCGGATCCTGAGTTCTGGAGTACCGGTTTGCAGCGTGTCCTCGATATTGATAAGTTCCGGGTAGCCCGCCAGCCGTTCGCGCAAGGCCGTGGCGGTATCGATCAGCGCGTCGTAATCGTCGCCGCGTATCCTGAAACCGACCGGAGGCACGATGGGTGGACCGGACTCGGCCTTGCGGTAGATCACCTTCTCCGGTCCCGGGATACCGGCGCAGAGTGCGCGGGCTTCGTCCATGATCGCCGCGATGGGCCTGGTTCTCCCTTCCTTGATCTCGGCGAGGTCGACGACGATCTGGCCCACGTTGCCAGCGCTCGTTCCCCCGGTACCGCCCGATCTGAAGCCGACGCTCGAAATGACGTTGACCACTTCGCCATTGCTGGCCAACGGCGCAAGCCTCTTCTCGAATTCCCGGATAATCGCCTCGGTCTTGGCTCGGCTCGAACCCGCGGGCAGGTCGATATCGATATAGAAGAGGGTGAAGTCCTCGGCGCTGAATAAATCCTGCTTGATGAATGGGATAGTCGAGAAAACGCCCGCCACCACGACGAAGAATCCGAGCACTACCAAGAGGCGCCTGCGATACAACGAGCGGACGAAGCGCTCGAAAGCGGGACGAATCAGGTCGAAAACGTCCGGCTTGGTCTTGAGCAGGTCGCCTCCGGGCCAATCCACGGCGTGTGAAGGGATGAAAATGATGGCTTCAAGCGTGGATGCGATCAGCGCGATTGAAACGACCAGCGGTATGACGCGCAGGAATTTGCCAATCGTGCCGGGTAGTATCATCAGGGGCAGAAAAGCGGCCACCGTGGTCAGGCTGGAGGCGACGATGGGCCAGGCGACCTGGCTCGTGCCGTCGATCGCGGCGCGCCGCTTATCGTATCCGAGCCTCCGTAGCCGGTAGATGTTCTCGGTTATGACGATCGCGTGGTCGACGATGAGTCCAAGCACGAGTACCATCCCGAACAACGTATTCGAGTTGATGGTCTCCCCCATGGCCTCGAGCACCAGGAACGTGGCGGCGAAGGTGACCGGGATGCCCAGCGCGGTCATGAGCGCGTTGCGCACACCCAGGAATACCAGCAGGATGATCGACAGTAGGATCAACCCCTGCAACGCGTTCGACAACAGGACGTCTATGCTGTCGCGTATCTGGATCGTGGAATCGTTGACCAGGGATATCGATACGCCTTCTGGCAATGAAAGCGCGGCTTGCGAGACGATC
>SPCK01000339.1 GCA_004525355.1 Spirochaetales bacterium | reverse complement strand
TCCTGGAAGGAGCCAAACCGCGGCGGAAGCGGAGAGGCAGGCTACGATGATGACCGCCATGCGATTTCGTGCGAAAAACGCGCCAGTGCGTGCAAGCGAGGAATAGGGGATCATGGGCCGGCGCTTTCCGGAAGATCCGCGTACCTTACCCGGGAAAGCGGCGAGAAGCGCAGGCAGAACCGTAAAGGTCGAGACGAGGCACGTAAGGATGCCCGTTCCGGCTATCATTCCGAACTGCCTGAACGCGAGCGAGTGCGAGAGCGCAAGCGAATAGAATGCCCCGGCCGTGGTCAGCGCACCCACGGATACCGGTACGAGTACCCGGCTGAAACTGTCGGCCATCGCCTCCCCGGGTGGAGTGCCAGCAGCGACCGCGTCGTCGAAGCGCGTAGCCAGATGAATGCAGAAATCGATTCCGAGTCCAACGAGAAGGACGCCGAACGAGCTCGTGATCATGTTGAGTTTGCCGATGGCCACGGCCGCGAATCCCAGATCGGCCAGAATACCCACGATCAGGGTAATCAGAGCGAAAACGATGGACCGTATCCGGTCGAACGAGAATAGGAAGAGAATGAAAATGACGACTAACGCTGCCATGCTCGGGTAGAATGAATCGGCGCCCAGGGATTTCTCCTCGTCCGCCTCGCCCGCTACTTCACCTGCAAATCTGAAGGAGCTGTCCGGAAATGTCTCGGCAAGCGCCGCTGCTACTTCATGTGACGCCTCGGTGAGCTCGGTGAGCTTCTTGCGGTCCCCGAGGTCGAATGACGGTGTCACGATCATGAGAAGGGTGTTTCCCTTCGCATCCGTCATGTAACGATCGCCGAACAACGCGTCGTCGACGAGCCTCGATGTTGATACGGATGGCGTGGCGTCTTCTCCAGATGAGGCCGAATTGGCTGTCAGGGCTTTCTCAAAGTCCCGGGCGAACAGCTCGAATCCTGCCATTGTTGAAACGAGAGCCGCTTCTTCATCTCCGTCGTCGACCGTTTCCGAACCGTCGGACAGTTTTGATTCCATCAGGTTGTTCACGGACTGAAGGAAGGGCAGGAGGTTCGTTTTTGCCAGAATTGTTTCCTGATCCTCGAGTTCGTCCGCTTTCGCAAGCAAGAACCCCCAACGTTCCAGGAACGCCCGGTCCATCGAAACGCGTACGTTTCGAACGAGGGGGCTGATCGTGGGATCTGCCCGCATTTTCCTGGCAAACGCTTCTGCTGAGGCAAGCAGGGTGTCTCTGTCGGGGTTCTCCACGGCAATGACGAGACTCGATGTAGTGGAGAATTGTTCCGTAATCTTGATGTAGCTTTGACCTGCCACATTTTCTGTTGGCAACATGTCCTCGATCGCGGTCTCGAGTTGAAGCCTGCCGGCGGCAACCGTGGAAGCTACGACGATCAGCCCGGAGAGACCCAGTATGATCCAGGGGTGGCTGGACAAGGCCCGCCCCAGACTGAAAGCTCTGTCATGCAGGTTCATGGTAATCTCCTTTGTATTTGAGGGATTGACGTATAAACTAAATGGTTAGTCAAATTAGTATGATGACAGCGCATGCTTATCAGATTCCTGGCTGTCTCCATGAACAAGATGGATATCCCCCTAGCTGAATTAACTAACCGATTAGTCAAGATGCATTCAGGAAAAGATTTCTTCATAGCTTGCTCCTATCACTCCGAGATGAGCCATCCGTCACTGTTCTTCTGTGGTTGGTAGATTTTGGCACTGTAGGCTATATGGGTTCCGATGAAGGAACTCAAGAACCGATCACGTAATTCCGGTTCAGTCAGATTGAAACGCTGCATCCAGAGATTATGGTAGACGACGTAGGTAAGAAGCGGCATTATCCCCGTAAAGAATTCCATTACTTCGACCTGTGACTGCTGGCCGATCGTTAAGCCGGCTTCGCGTCCCGTGGCGAACATTCGGGAGAGAGTTTCCTGGATGAGGCTGAAGATCATGGAGTTGTCGGAAGAGCGTTTCAGTGACTCCATGAGCATGATGCGAATGACGTTCTCGTGTTCCTCGAGCGCATCGAGGTATTCTTCAAGAAAATTTTTCAGGTGTTGCGGTTCCTTGAAGTCGAGACTCTTGATAGTTTCTGCTGTCATGAAACCAAGCAGGTCTTCCATGGTATGATGGCAGAGTACTTCAAGGAGTTCCTCCTTGCTCTTGAAATAGTAATATATGAGAGCTTTATTCACATGAGCGGCTTTCGCAATCTCATCCACCCGCGCTCCGTCGAAGCCTTTATCAGCAAAAATATCGGCGGCAGCGTCAAGAATGCGGCGTTTTGACTCAAATTCATTGATTACTTGCTTCATTTGACTAACCAGATAGTTAAAATATATCTCAACTGGTTCATCAAGTCAAGGAAAAAACTGCAACTATCAAAAAAAATTGACCTTTACAATTGGAGCAACCCGAAAAAATCTTGTAACAGCCTTGGAGACAGTGTGATAATTATCGATATTTCATTTAGCAAAAATCCTTGACGCTTCCGCTGTAAAGAGTACAATAGTTGCCATTGCCTTTAAAGGCAAAGGAGGATACATGAAACGCACGTTCCAAATGCTCACAGTTCTGCTCGCCGCTTTCGTGGTGTTTGCAGGCTGCCAGAAGGCTGCGACGCCCACCGCAGCTGAAGGACCTGCCAAAGCCGCCTATCATATCGGCGTGGTGACCGGTACGGTCTCCCAGTCCGAGGATGATCTTCGCGGAGCGGAAGAGCTGATCAAGCGCTACGGCAAGGTGGCCGATGGCGGAATGATACAGCACATCACCTACCCCGACAATTTCATGGACCAGCAGGAGACCACAATCTCCCAGATCGTGGCCCTTGCCGATGATCCGCTCATGAAGGGCATCGTCGTCAACCAATCCGTTCCCGGTACCGCCGAGGCATTCAAGCGTGTTCGTGAGAAGCGCGCCGACATCCTCCTCTTCGCCGGCGAACCTCACGAGGATCCGCTCGTGATTGAAGGCGCCGCCGACCTCGCGCTCAACAGCGACTTCATCAGCCGCGGCTATACCATCATCTGGGCTGCCAAGCAGCTTGGTGCCAAGACCTTCGTACACATTTCCTTCCCCAGGCATATGTCGTACGAGACCCTTGGTCTCCGCCGCCAGATCATGGAACAGGCCTGTATCGACCTCGGTATCAAGTTCGTATTCGAAACCGCTCCCGATCCGAC
>SPCK01000158.1 GCA_004525355.1 Spirochaetales bacterium | reverse complement strand
GTCTTTCAGGAGTAGCATCAATCGCTGCCGGCGATTCCCATACCGTAGCGCTGAAGAGCGACGGCACGGTATGGACATGGGGTGATAACTCCTATGGCCAACTCGGTGACGGTACTACTACAGAACGCACCACCCCGGTACTGGATAGTGTTCTTTCAGGAGTAGTAGCAATCGCTGCCGGCGGTTGCCATACAGTAGCGCTAAAGAGCGACGGCACGGTCTGGACATGGGGCAGTAACGACTATGGCCAACTGGGTGACGGTACAACTACTGACAGCCCCACCCCGGTACCGGTTAGCAGCCTTTCGGGAGTAACAGCAATCGCCGCCGGCTATCAGCATACCGTAGCGCTGAAGAGTGACGACGGCACGGTCTGGACATGGGGTTGGAATGACTATGGCCAACTGGGTGACGATACAACTACTGACAGCCCCACCCCGGTACCGGTTAGCAGCCTTTCGGGAGTAGCAGCAATCGCTGCCGGCGGGGTCCATACCGTGGCACAGTGGAGCGGCGGCGGCACGGTCTGGACATGGGGCAGTAACGACTATGGCCAACTCGGTGACGGTACCATTATAGACCGCTACACCCCGGTACCGCTTACCTCTCTTTCAGGAGTAGCATCATTCGCTGCCGGCCTTTGCCATACCGTAGCACTGAAGAGTAACGACGGCACGGTCTGGACGTGGGGTAATAACTCCTATGGCCAACTGGGTGACGGTACCATCATAGAACGCCACACCCCGGTAAAAGTTTTTAGCCTTTCAGAAGTAGCATCAATCGCTGCCGGCGGTGTCCATACCGTGGCGCTGAAGAGCAACGGCACGGTTTGGACATGGGGTTGCAACGAATTCGGTCAACTGGGTGACGATACCACCACAGAACGCCACATCCCTGTTTTATCAGGTGGACCATTGATGTTGTGGTGAGAATCAGATAACACAAAGGTAAATAATTAGTGGAAGATTGAGCCAATTTCAAAAGTCCGTTACGTTATGAAATTGGTTTTGCAGTTTCTCGCATTCCTTGCACTTGCAAGAAATGCTACGAAATCAGCGCAGGCTAGTGAGGTTCTTTCAAAAGTCGTCTGACTTTTGAAAGAACCTCGATTGGTTTTATTTTTTCATTGTGGGTTTGGCTCCGATGATGCTTCCCGTAAGGCGGCCATAGTCGGTTACCGCGTCGAAGCGCATGCTCATTGCCGCCGACAATACCGTTTGATCGGCACCCAGTCCAAAGGATACCCAACCCATGGAATTCATCCATTGATACAGACGTGCCCTGGCGTAGACTCCAGTCATGCTTTGACCCTGTCCGCCCTCTTTACACCATGAGAGCGCTGAATCCCATATCCACCGGCAAGCGGCCGGTGAACACAAATCCGCTGGCCCAGCCCCTCTACACGCTCGGGCTGATCGCCGGCCTGCGCAAGAAGCACCCGCTAGCGCGTCCCCGGTTTGCCCGGCCTACCCTCACTCCGCGGGGAGCCGCCCGAACTCCGCGGGGAGCCACCCGGCTTTCGCAGGGAACCGCCCGCATTCCGCGGCGAACCGTTCGGCCTACGCGGCGTGTCGCCCGGTCCGCGTTCGCTGCGGGTCGGGCCCTTGCCCCTGCCAACGGTCCGCGAGCGCCCGCTGGATAGACCTTCCGGGCTACCCGAGCGTCCACCGGAGGAGCCGGGAGCTCGGGGACTCCTGGCGCCGGATTCGTCTGGCTTCCTGCCAGCATCCCGGGTTTTCTTTTCCGCGGGAGCTTTTCCCGATGCCGCGTCGCGCTCAAACCACTGGGGCTTGCCGCCGCGGCCGGGCCTGCCGGCTTCTTTCCTTGCCTTGCCGACGGCCGCCTCATAGCGGGACTTCCGGGCGGCTTCGGATCCGCCTGCGCCTCCGGTCGCTCCCCCGGCAACAGCAGGGCCGGTACCACCGGATCCTCCCGCGTTTCCCGCGCCCTTGTAGCGCATCCCGGGACCGGAGGCATCTTCCTCCGGATTCCAGAAGCCTTCCTTCCAGTTGAAACGTCCGGTCTCCGGCAGGACCAATCCATCCCGAGCGGCCGCGACCACCCGCTTGTACACCTGCTTCTTCAAGTCGATGAAACTGAAGTCCAGGATATACTTGCCGATACCATCCTTACGCAGGAACGGTATACGGTCCACGAGTGAGAAGGCCTTGACCGGTATCACGATCGAGCCGGACTGGTCGTTCACCAGCTCGTAGTCGGCGCCCTCGCGGTCCTTGAAGAAGCGGAACGAATAGTCCTGCCCCAGGTCGGATCGTATGGTAAACAGCTGCGGATAGGCAAAGGTCACCGGGAAGATCGCCGCCGCCGGCACGAACTCGGCCACCTTCTGGAAATCCTGCTTGGATATCTCCAGCGGCGGGACTATCGCGTCGATACCGTTGGACAGCAGGAACGCGGCCGCCCACCCGTTGAAGGCATACAGCCACGGTCCGGACGCCACGGCCAGGCCTTTGCCCTTGACCAGCGGCAGGTGCCCCAGGTTGTTGACGATAAAATGCTTCTGCCCCTGGGCGATCCAGTAGTCCACTTCCGCCGTCAGCCATTCGGCGTCAGCCTGCGGAAAGTACGGCTCGAGCCAGATCACCAGCTCGTCGCCCTTGAACGGCAGTTCCTTCTCGTGCCGCCTCATCAGTTCGGCGTTCTTGCGGGTCAGCCGTATGATCGCCTTCCTGGGCCTGTCCGACTGGATGGTGTGCAGATCCTGCACACGGCTGACCATTGAATATGAACCGTCGGGAAAACCTGCAAGGCGAGCCTTGTCGATCTGCGGGTACTCCGGTTTGGGAGCCGTATCGTAGCTGGGAAACTTGTGGTAGCGTGAAAGGCTGGAAGGCAGGACCGGCTTGTAGCGCTTGGCCCGGCTCTTGGTCTGAACCAAGTATACCTCGTCCTCGGGGCCGAACTCGTCCTCGACCCGCAGGAAGAAACCTTCGATGCGGTCCATGACGCCGCGCACCTTGGCAGTGACGCGGCCAGAGTCGTCGTGGCGATGTATCCGGATCGAATCGCCCTCCACGATGCCCTCGTAACGGGTGACCTGCAGCCAGCGCTTCTCGTCGAACACGCGTACCTGCTTTACTTTGCCCAGCGGAATTCCCGTACCTCCAGCCTGGTCCGGTCGGATAAAATCCGGTGCGGCCGTACCGTCGAACCAGAACGTGGTCTTGCGCCTGGCAAAGTCGCCCTGCAGGATGGACAGCGCCTTCGAGGCGGCCCGTTCCCGGTCAAAGCGCCAGTTGTCCAGCATGTATCGGTAGGCGGCCACGACCGTGCCCACGTACTCGGCGCTCTTCATGCGCCCCTCGATCTTGAACGTATCCACGCCGGCTTCTACCAGCTCGGGTACCTTGTCTATCAGCTGAAGGTCGTCGGGACTGAAGAAGAAGCCATCCTTGTCGCCCTCGGTGCGGAACATCCGCCGGCAGGCCTGCGTACAGGCGCCGCGATTGGCCGATCGCCCTCCCAGGTAACTGGAGAACAGGCAGGCACCCGAGGCGCTTACGCACAGCGCGCCGTGCACGAAGGTCTCCAGCTCCATGTTGGTGCTCGAGCGTACCGCTGAAATCTCGGCCAGAGACAATTCGCGTGAAAGAACCACCCGCTTGAAACCGAAGCGCGACAGAAAGTTGGTGCCCAGGGCGGTACCCACGTTCATCTGCGTGGATCCGTGCAGGCGCAAGGCCGGGAAATGATCCCTCGCCATCTTTACGACGCCCAGGTCCTGCACGATTACCCCGTCGGGACCGACCTTTTCCAGGTACTGCAGCATCTGGTACATGCGATCGGCCTCGCGTTGCTCGAACACGGTGTTCACCGTGACGTACAGCTTCTTTCCGACCTTGTGCAGGGCTTCGACGGCGGCCTCGAACTGGCTGTACGCGAAGTTCCCCGTTCGCATGCGGGCATTGAAAGTCTTGAGTCCCAGGTATACCGCGTCGGCACCCTCGGAAATGGCGGCATCCAAAGCCTCGGGAGTTCCGGCCGGGGCCAGAAGTTCTGCGGTGGTATATGTCATGGCGTTATCCTCGTTATTGGGCGCGGCATGAGGCCACCCCGACGGCGGACTACAAGAACCGGTACCTGAATATACTATTAAACCGGACCCTGAGTATAGGCCGCGAAAACCGCTATCCAAGCGCAAGAAACAGCATGGCCCGCAAGCACCGCCGTTTTTCTACGGGCGCGTCCGCCGCACCGATCACTTCCCCTCCGGCAGGCGATACCGCCAACCGGGAGTCCATACCACATCCAGCGCGGCGGACCGGGCTCTCGCTGCAATCTCCCGTGCGCCCCAGGTTTCCCCGAGCCGCGTCCCTGCGGGCCGCGGCGTTCACGCACGCGAGCGCCCGGGAGGATTTCCGCTCCATCCCTCGCGCTCAGGTTGTTGAAATAGCCTGTTACTATTCCAACAACCTTTGCTAAGCTCGCAAACCATACGGCTTGCCTCGCTCTAGCCACACTTCGGAAGTGTTGAAAACACCGCATCCGCGGTTTTTCAACACCCTGTTAGGCGGGGTTTTGCCATCGTGGCAAAACCCCGCCATCGCGAATCGCTGACGCGATTCGCCGGTCACGAACACCCGGCATCCATGCCGGGTCATTGACTGCCGGCGAGGCAGCGCGCATGGACGCGCGCTCATCACCGGACCGTCGGCTCTGTCGACGGTAGCGTCATGGATGACGAAGAGCCGCAACCTCGCTATACTTCTCCGAACCATGTCACCCATAGCACCAGGCGGTATCAAGACCGTCCTCCATCGAGCGCATGCCTACCTGCAGAGTTTTCCCCGGGCCGTCTGGCTCCTCGTCGCCGCCACGCTTGTCGAATCCACGGGCAGGTTCATGGTCGTCCCCTACCTGAGCCTGTACATGCGGGATGCCGGGGTCAGTCTCGGCACACTCGGGCTGGTGCTCGGGGCGGCTCCGATAGCCAACATCGTTTTCGGGGCATGGGGCGGGCACCTTTCCGATAAATGGGGCCGCAAGCCCGTCCAGATCCTGGGCGTGGGCATGAGCGGCCTGGCCATGTTCGGATTTGCTTTCGCGGGCGCCAACCCGATCGTGCTAGCCGTCCTCAATTTCTTCAACGGCATGACGCGCACGTTCTATCGCCCCGCGACCAATGCGGCAATCGCCGATTTCTGTCCGGCGAACCGTCGCTCGGAAGCCTATGCCATCAACCGTATTTTCCTGAACGCCGCCTTTGGTCTGGGCCCCATCCTGGGCGTCATCATTTTCACCACGGCGCCGCGGGCCGGTTTCATGATCGGCGGCTCGCTCAACCTGGCGGTCGGCCTCTTCCTGGCGCTGGCGGTTCCGGAATCCGCCCCGGCCAGGATCGCCGCCCGCAACCACGCCGCTTCAGTACTGTCGGGGGGTCCGCTCGCTGAGGCGGTCAGCCCATCGCCGACTCCTGCGTGGCGCCGCATCGCCAGGGACGCGGGGTTCTGGGTGTGGATAGCCGGCATGATGCTCGTATGGGGATCGTACGACCTGATCCAGAGTTTCCTGCCGTTACACCTGCGCGCGGGCGGCGTGGCGCTCTGGACCTATGGCTCCATCCTCGCCATCAACGCGTTCGTCTGCGTCGT
>SPCK01000066.1 GCA_004525355.1 Spirochaetales bacterium | reverse complement strand
CTCTTTCCTTTTCCCCGGTTCCCGCCTAGACTTGTCACAGATCATGAAAATAATCATCGGACACGAAAACATGGATCTAGACTGTATCGGGTCCATCATTCTCGCGAAATACCTGTTCCCCGATCACGTGCCGGTTAAAAGCCACCTTTCCCACCCCACGGCCCGAAAGTTGCTCAACCTGTATGGAAACCGGCTCGACTTCGCAACGACCAATGATCTAAAAGGACAGAAAATCGAGCGAATCGTCGTCGTCGACACCCGTTCGCCAAGCAGGATAGGGGAATATATCCGCGGAATCGACGACATCCGCGCAATCGACTTCGAGGTGTTCGACCACCACCCGGCGGATGGCCATGACATACCGGGAGCCCTGATTCATGAGCAGGCCTTCGGGGCAAATACCACCCAACTCGGTTTGGCCCTCATGGCGCAGGGAATTTTCATCGAACCCGAGGACGCTACGATAGCATTGACGGGAATCTACGCCGATACGGGGAATTTCACCCATTCGAACGTGTCGCGTGAGGATTTCGAGGTCGCGGCATTCCTCCTCTCGCAAGGTGCGTCGTTCAGGCTGGTCAAGGACTTCCTGGTTCCCCTACAGGAAAAACAGCAGATCGTTCTTTTTCACGAGATACTGAATCTTCTGGAACGACGCTTGATCCGGGGCCACGTTGTCCAGACCTGCTATATGGAGCTCGAGGAGGACGCTTCCGGGCTCGGGGCGGTGATCGAGCAGGTATTCGAAGTTGAGAATGGAGAGTTGCTCTTCGGTTTCTTCTTCTTCAGAAAAAAAGCCAAAATGCTCATCATCGGCCGGAGCAATAATGCGGAAGTGAGTCTCAACGAGATACTCTCCGCCTTTGGCGGAGGAGGCCATCGCCAGGCGGCATCCGCTACCGTGAAAACCGACGAAGGCCACGCGATGGTCAAGCGTATCATCGACTATCTCGAGGTGATGCTCGAACCCGCGGCGACCGCGCGGGATATCATGACCGATACGGTCAATTCCATCTCCCCGGAAATGAGCCTGATGGACGCTTCGAAATACCTGGAGAGCGTCTCCCACACCGGGGTACCGGTACTGGACGCCGAAGACCGCCTGGTCGGCTTTCTAACCCTCCGCGACATAATGAAAGGCAGGAGGGGCAATCAGATGCATGTGCCGGTTCGGACCTATATGTCTCGAGACGTGGCGATCGCCGGCCCCGATGCGACCATACGCGAGATAGACGACTTACTTTTCGAGCGGGATTTCGGGCACCTGCCGATCGTCGAAGGAGACCGCCTGGTCGGCATGGTCACCAGGTCCGACCTCCTCGATTTCAAGCGCAATGATCGCAGGCGCAAGACGGTTCTCCTGGAAGGATACGCGTTTACGACAGTCTAGCCTTGAGCAATTCCCTGTGGAGTTCCAACATCCTTCGCTGGAACGCATCGCCTATATTTCAAAGAGCAACCGCTGGTAAGCCGGGAATGGCCAAAGCTCGCAAGGCGTGATGCGCTCGAGTTCGTCAGCAACGAGACGCAAGGTCGCCATGGCCGGAACCAACAGACGCCTGCATGCCATTACTTCGGCTCTCGGATCATCTGTAGCTCCAAACTGCCCGATGGCATTCCTGAGCGCGCGTGCCGCTTCATCAGTCGCGTTGACGGCCTGCGCTACATCCCTGGCAATCTCAAGGGCTGCCGTGCAAGGCGCACCGATACCTTTAGCGGCGTCTACCGCCTTCGCTAACCGGGAGAGATACGCTATCCCTCCAGGCAAGGCGCCCCGCACAACCATGTCCAGCATGGTGGCCGCTTCGATATGCACGTGCTTGGCGTAGCGTTCGAGTTCGATATGGTAGATGGCTTCGGCTTCATCCGCCGACAGGACGCTGGTATGCGCGAGCATGTCCAGGTTCTTCTTGTCCCTCCAGGCCTCGAACGCCGCGGGGCTGTCAGGAGCATCGGGTAGTCCCCGCGCCCTGGCCTCCGCCAGCCACTCGGATGAATAGCCGTTGCCATTGAAAACGACGCGCTTGTGCCGCTCCCAGATATCCTTGACGGCCGCTACCATGGCCGCGTTCCTGTCCTCGCTTCGTTCCAGGCTGTCGGCCAGATCATTCAGACTTTCCGCCACGGCGGCGTTCAGGGCGGAGACGGCCGCCGAAATCGACTCGCTTGACGGAGCCATGCGAAATTCGAACTTGTCGCCGGTAAAGGCGAATGGGCTCGTACGGTTGCGGTCCGTCAGGTCCCTGGGGAGTTTGGGCAACGCGGTATGGCCCATGACGATGTGCTCGGCGCTCTCGCCCTCGGGCGCGTCTCCACCGGAAATCCGCTCCAGTACCGAGGCAAGCTGCTCGCCCAGAAAGACGGAAACGATTGCCGGAGGCGCCTCGTTGGCGCCCAGGCGCAAATCATTGCCAGCGCCTGCTACCGTCGCTCGCAGAAGGGATGCATAGCGATCGACGGCCCGCACCACTCCCGCCAGGAAGAGCAGGAAACGAGCGTTGGTATTGGGGCTGGCGCCCGGATCCAGGAGATTGATGCCATCCGCGGTCGCCAACGACCAGTTGATGTGTTTCCCGGAGCCGTTTACTCCCGCAAAAGGCTTCTCGTGCAGGAGGGCGACCAAGCCATGCCGCTCGGCCACCTTTCCCAGGGTTTCCATGACCAGCTGATTGTCGTCCGCCGCGAGATTGGCCGCGGAATATACCGTGGCGATCTCGAACTGGTTCGGGGCCACTTCCTTGTGCTGGGTCTTGGCCGAAACTCCAAGGCGCCACAGATCGTAATTGAGTTCGCGCATGAAGCCGGAAACTCGCTCCGGGATCTGCCCGTAATAATGATCCTCCAGCTCCTGTCCCTTGGACGCCGGAGTTCCCAGTAACGTCCGTCCCGTTAGCGCGAGGTCGGGGCGCTTGTCGTACAGGTTTTTCTCAACCAGGAAATATTCCTGCTCGGCGCCGACTGTCGGAATTACATGGGTCGACCCTTCGTGGCCGATAGCCTTGAGAACCCGCGCAGCGGCCTTGCCGAGGGCATCGATGGAACGCAGCAGGGGGACTTTCTTGTCCAGCGCCTCGCCGTTGTAGGAAACGAAAGCAGTTGGAATGTAGAGGGTCAAGCCGGCCATGTCATCCTTGAGGAAGCCGGGACTCGTCGTGTCCCAAGCGGTGTAGCCCCGCGCCTCGAACGTAGCCCGCAATCCTCCGGATGGAAAGCTCGATGCGTCCGATTCGCCCTTGATCAAGGCCTTTCCGGAGAACTCCATGAGGATCCCGCCATCCAGGTTGGGCTGAATGAACGCATCATGCTTTTCCGCCGTTCGGCCGGTCATGGGCTGGAACCAATGCGTATAGTGCGTGGCACCGCGCTCGATGGCCCAGTCTTTCATGGCGTTGGCGACGACTTCCGCGGTCTCGGAGGTCAGTTCGCATTCACCGGCCTGGACACGCTTGAGATCCTCGTAAACGCTCCGGGGAAGACGTTCACGCATCGTTCTGTCACCGAAGCGATTCTCGCCATAGGTGTGGGTCAACGGTTTCTTCCGATAATCGATGCTACGTTGCTTCATTTCGTATCTCCCATCCGTATTTCAAGGCACGTTCAGGGCCGCCCATCCCGAGCGGAAAGTCGGCCCCCGGCTCGCGATCTCGGTCTTTCATGCTGGCATGACCCGGAACTTTCGTACGAAACCGACAGGCCGGTACGTCATCTTGGCCTGTCTCAAGCCTTCGTCGCCGAGATCCTGCTCCCTGTTTACGTGCTTGATGTACGCCGGCAGGGACTGGGCGAAAGCCTGGTTGATAAACTGGTAGATCCCTTTGTAGGCGCCCAGGGCTTTCTCGAAATGCACGGCGAACATGCGAGCCTTCGATATGGGTTCGCCAAGTGCATAGCCCGCGGGTTTCCCGTCGACATAATAGACGGCGCCGCGCATGCCCAGCGGCTCGTAGAGTTCCAGGGCTTCCCTGGCCGCGGCAAAGTCACCGTCTACGCCTTTTTCCTCACGCCACCGATCCAGAACCGATACGGCGTCCCCGACGGTACCCGAATCCAGGGTCTTCTGCTCATAGCTATACGAGTTGATAAAGGCGTTTACCAGATTGCGTTTTTTATGATAGGCCTTGCCGGACAGCTCGGCAAGGTCGTGCCGATCGTACAGGTAGTCAAAGTTGTCCCTATCCTCGTGGACTTGATAGCCGGCGGCCTCCAACCGTATACGTTCGGCGAGGCACTGGGTCTCGGACATGTTCTTCAGGTAGGCATGATCCAGAAACAACGTCTCAAGGGTTTCGTTCTCGGGAACGCAGCAGGGTGCCAGGAAAAATCGCTCCCCCCGCTTTTCTCCGGATATGAGGAATGTCTTACCCAGGATATGGGATGCGCGATAACCGTACGTATTACGAAAAAGGTACAGGTTTGAGAACGTGAACTCGGATACGCCATCCGAGAGCAGGTTGAGGGAGGGATAGAGTTCGTCGCGCATTTCGATGCCGATCGGTGCGAACTCCGGATATTCTGGGATTTTCATTATGGCAAATATACCGGAAAAGAAGCCGTACAATCAAGAAAACCGGTGCGATTCCGGTTCCCGGCAAAGAAACGCCGGGCGGGAACAGCGTCCCCACCCGGCGACCGATCATATCCTGCGTGCTATTCCTTGATCAGGATGAACTCGACGCGCCTGTTTTTCCAGCGGTTTTCCGCGTCGGTGAAGCTGACCACCGGCTCGCTCGAACCCAGCCCTCGCACCGACAGGCGCTTGGGATCGACCCCGAACTCGATGAGCTTGCGCATGACCGCGTCGGCGCGCGAGGTCGACAACGGGATAAGCTCGCCCGATTCTTCCTTGTCTATCGCCGCCTGCGAGGCGCCGGTCATCTTGGATATCGAATTGGCGTGCCCCTCAACCCTGATCTTGTACTCCTTGAATCGATTCAGGATGTAGGCGATCCGCTTGAGCACTTCCTCGTTGCGGGCCAGTACCTCGGGGGTCAGGTCCTTGAAGTCGGCGAAGTTGGCCCTGAACACGATTGAAGGCACCTTGATCTTGAGCCTGTCGCCTTCGCGGAGAACCAATACGTCGACAGAGATGACTCCATCCGAAACAGTCTGGTTGCCCCAGGCGTCCACGATGGTGAGGCGATACGGATAGTCCGTGGCAGCTTCAACCAACTCGCCTTTTTGCGAGCGGCCATCCCAGGCCAGGCGCTCAGACGGCTTGCCCCTCCCATTCCAGGTAAAGAACAAACGCTCCTTCCTGGCTCCGGCACCCTCCTGCACGGCCACTTCGAAGATCTCGAAGCGCCAGCTGTCTATCGGGCTCAGGTCCGCGACGCCGAGCGCTATCTTTAGCTCGTCATCCACGCCGTCGTTGTCCGGGCTGAAATAGCGTGGTCCCACGGTAAGCGAGACCCGCGGCCCCTCGGAGTCCAGGGTAAAGACCGCGCTCTTCGCCTCGACGCGATCACCCTTGAGATAATCGACTGTCAGCTGCGCGCTGTACTCGCCCTGGGTTATGGAACCGTCGTCGCCCTTGCCGTCCCAGACCTGCTTGGCAGGTATGGAGGAGGAACCCTTGCCAGACCAAGTCTTGCGCGGTTTGCCTGCGGTATCCACCATGGCGAGCCGCCAGGTATCCACGCCGTCTTTCAGGCCAAGGATCACACTGACGGTCTGCACATCATAATTGCCGTCACCATTCGGGCTGAAGCCTGCGGCTCCGGCGGTCACGAAGGCCTGAACGACTCGATTGTCGACGGCAATCCCGGCAACCGTCTTCTCGGTTTTGTTTCCCGCGGCGTCCTCGGATCGCACGACATAGCGGTAGACCCCGTCGGGCGCCGTATTGCCGTTCGCGTCGGTACCGTCCCACTCAAAGTCCGCGGCCTTGTCTCGCCAGCTCCATTCGCGGATGCCCGAGTTTACCGAGTTGTACATCGTGCCGATCCAGGTATCGCCTGGATCAGAAGCCTGCTTGACAATGACCGAATCCTTGCGACCGTCGCCGTTGGGGCTGAAGAGGACGTCAGCCGCGGTCACGCGGATCGCCGGCGGCGTCGTGTCCAGGATAATGTCCACCGAGCGCGCGGTTTCCACCTCGTCGGTCGCGTAGCGCACCTCGAGAAGCGCCAGGTAGGTCCCGTCAGGCGCCCTGGTCCCCGCGTCGCTCTTACCGTCCCAGGTTACCCTGGCGGCGGGAGCCGCTGTACCAGAGAAACTCCGCACGGGTTGACCGGAGGCATTGGCTATCGACAGAGTCCAGGCGCTCACCCTGGCGGCAGACTGGACCTCGGGAGATATCGACAGGGAATCAAGAATGCCGTCTCCGTTCGGACTGAAGGCGCGCTTGTCCAGCGACAGGCGCACGGCCTTTTTCTCCGTATCCACGAGAACAGCTATTGTGGAGACACTCACGGCGTTACCGGCGCGATCGGTCGCGGAGAGCCTGTAGACGTAGCGGCCGTCCTCGACGGTCTTTCCCGCGTCGTCCGAACCATCCCACTTGAGTTGCGGGTCGGGTTGCCCAATGAAGTTCCAGGTCTTGACCGCCTTTCCGGTCACGTTCTGGATCGCCCCGGTCCAACGATCCTCGGCGGATCCAGACTGCGTAATGACGGCCTGGGCGCGTACATCGCCAAGAGGATTGAAAGCCTGCCGGTCGACCGAAGCGGTGGCCGCGGGAGGGGTCAGGTCGATGGAGAAGGAAGGCGACCAGACCGTGGGATTGTGTCCGTTCACGTACGACGCGACGAGCCTTGTGCGATACTCGCCCTCGGGCAGGATCGATCCGGAGGCAGCCTTGCCATCGAAAGCGTACTTGGGCAACAGCGAGTCGGGACCGGTTCCGGTCGTGGTCCAGCGCTCGGCGCCGGCGGCGTCGACAACCGACAGCGTCCAAGCGGACAGGCCGGCACGCACCGGTACGTTGGGATTCAGGGTTAGCGTGTCCTTGACGCCGTCGCCGTTGGGGCTGAAGGCGGCCAAGTCGATGGCAATGGCTACCGGCGGTTGCTGGGTATTGACGATGATGTTCTCAACCCTGGCCATGCCGACGTTGCCGGCACGATCCGTCGATGCCACGTGGTATGCGTATACACCGTCGGGCGCCACTTGGCCGGTGTCCGTCTTGCCGTCCCAGATTACCTGCCCGGCGGCCGCGTCCTTGAATTCCCAGCCTCGGATGACGGTGCCGGCGGCGTCGCTGACGTCCGCCTTCCATAGGTCTTCCTTGCTGGTATCGTTGGCCACGGGGTAATTGTCCTTGTTTCCGTCGCCGTCAGGACTGAAAATTGAGGCGTCGGCACCCGCCGGCCCAGTTGACTTTACGGTTGGCGGCGTAGTGTCGACCATCGCCGCATAGCGCTCGGTCGTTCCGGAATTTCCGTTGTCGTCGACAGCCTCGAGCACTACGAAGTATTTACCGTCGGGCACGACATCCCCACTGCCGGCGAGTCCGTTCCAAACGAGTTCGGCCGGTACCGGCACGCCTTTCTTGACGTAGGTGAGCCGCTTGAAGAATCCGGAAAGATTCTCGGTATCCGGGCGGGTTTCCTTGTTGGCGATCGAGCGGACGAGTTCACCCGCCTCGTTGAAAATCTTGAGCTCAAAGCCCTGCACGTAGCGTTGGTCGGTGATGGTGATGGGCATCAGCAGCTCATCCAGCGTGCCATCGTTGTTCGGGCTGAAGTAGTATGCGTCGAATGGCGATTCGGGGAAAGCCAGCGTAATCGCCGGCGGTGTCCGGTCGACCACGCCCAGGGGCATGTTAACGCCCGCGCCGACGGCCCACACGCCGTCGTACAGTTTCTGCGCAGCCAGGGACGGCCGGACCTCGGATCGGTCCCAGGGCTTGCCCTCGCCTTCGGCGGCGACCGTGTCAACGGCGAAGCTCGCCCCGATACCGAAGCTCGGCAGCAGGCTCTGTCCCACGCCCTCGAGCGTCTCTGCCATGTTGATATCCCAGCCGAAGCGCAAGTAGGCCTTGTCCCGCAGGTCGGCCTGAAAGCCGATGGCGAATATCACGTTCTGGAAGGTTGGGAACCACAGATCCACGCTGGATGCCAGGTTAATGCCTGCTTTTTCCAGCCGTACAAGGTCAGCGCTTACACCAATGGCGGGAGTAAAGGGTGAATCATAGCCGGTGGCCCCGGTCGAACCGGAGATGCCCACCACACCGGGGCTTTTGAACGCCATGCCGAGATTTCTCAGGGCGAACCCCCAGCGGAAATCCTTGAGGAATCCAACGTCGCCGGACAGACCCTGCACGCCCAGGTCGGCGGCCAGCCCCCAGGCCAGGTCCTCGTTTGAGCCGACGGAGAAATCGACGGCGCTTCCTATCAACAGATTGGGATACAGATCCTTGGCGAAGCCCAATCTGCCTGTCACCACTGATCCGAGCGGCATGGACGCAAACGGCGAGGAAATGAATCCGACATAGCCGGTCCACACGCCATAGGGCTTGGGTACCGCTATGCCAATGTTGACCGCGCTTCCCCATCCCGTTTCGCCTTCCAGGCCCAAGAGAGCCGTATAGCTGGCGTCGAGGGTCGTTCGCTGGAGCAATCCCGAAGCCGCGGGATTGAGGAGGTCGGCCATAGGGGATTCCGAGGAGGAGGCCGACAGATAGCCTGAAAGGAATACCGGCGAGTAAAGGGACAACAGGTTGTCGCCTCCGGCCGGAGGATCGTATGCATAGGCTGGCGCGGCGAGTAGCAAGGCCGCTGCCAAGGCAATCACCAAATTTCGTGTTTTCTGTTTCATGAATGGCTCCTCCAGAGCGGGTACGGGCGACCGAACGCCACATGGGTCAGGGGTGACCCGGCGGCCAACGGACTTGTGACGCAGAATCATGG